>CAYXJI010000096.1:0-11297 GCA_964465175.1 uncultured Burkholderiaceae bacterium
GTCAAAAACGCGCATCCGAAACCCTACTCGCAGGTGTCGTTCAACAAGCCACGAACTTTGACACCCGCACCGGACAAGTCCGAAGTAGTATGGAGTTCAAAGGCAAAGAAATGACGGAAACAAGTTTTTTTGAAAATGGGAATATGCAGTTTCAAAACGTGACGAATATCGAAGAAAAAACCCGCGCCTTTGTGCGCAAAAGTATTTTCTACGAGAGTGGCAGCATTAAGCAAGAACAAAAATTCACCATGCTAGAGATCGAAGGCAAGCGCAGAAATTTTATGAACACGGAAACTCAGTTCTATCAAAATGGGCAATTGCGCAGTCAACAAATTTTCTCGAAAGATGGGAATAGCTATTTCAAAGAAATTCGAGCCTTCAACGACAAAGGCGGCTTGGTATCGCAAGCGCAATACCAAGAACTTGGTCGTTACGACTACCGCCCGATTGGCATACACAAAAATTTCTTCGAAGACGGAAAAGTCGGGCAAGAAAACCACTACGACAAAAATGGAAAATTATTCCGCCAAAAGCGCTGGGATGAAAGTGGCGAGCTGATCAGTGACGAGGAAGTTTTTGACGATGGATCACGTAAGGCGTTTAGCAAATAGTGTTCTGTAGAGTATTCGATTTCGGTTCCTGTCAAAAACCCAAATTTTCCATTAGCCCGTAGGCTGGGCTGCAAAGCCCAGCTTTCATTTGCGTAGCAATCGTAAATGACATTTTATGACGACACGACTATTTTTGTGATGGTGATTGCTTGTTGGGCTTCGCTATGTTCAGCGCCAAGCTTCATTCTGAGAATCACTGCGGTCTGGATTTATGAAACACCAAAGGACTCGTCACCGTACTTGGTGGTGCTGATCTAAGGATGTGCGGTTTCATGCTTCCCATGACGTGCATTTCGCATGGTTTGCAGTCAAAACGTAAGGTGAATTTTTCGTCGCCGTTGACCAAGGTCATGGGTTCTGCTTTGACTTGGCCTTGCACGCCCGTCACGCCTTTTGCTTGTTTGGGGCAAAGATTGAAGGAGAAACGCAAGCAATGCTTGGTGATCATGAGCGGTACTTCACCAGGCTCTTCGTGCGATTCGTAGGCGGCGGCGATTAGTTGTACGCCGTGCTTTTTATAGAATGCACTGGCCTTGTGGTTGTACACATTGGCGAGATAAGTGAGGGTAGTTTCGGGATAAGGCACGAGTGGTTCTTGCGCTGCCTCTCGCAATGGACGCTTCCAGTGTTGCACGCGCGCTTGTTCATGTTTGGCGACCGCGTCACGACGTAAGGCATTAATGACTGACGATGGCACAAACCATGGTTGGCTCAAATTCAAGTCTATTTGCTCGGCATAAAACATCGTGTTGCCCAGTTTGCTCAAATTCTCACGCAAACCCGCTTCTGCTTTATCGGCTTGTTGTGCTGGCTCCAATGTCAGCGCGACCTCGGTGCTGGTGTTGACGCCATCGGCATCTGACAGACACAATACCAAAGCATTCTCAGCTTCAGACAAATTCATCCACAAACCGAGCTTACGATCCGAGGACTTCTTGGTTAATGCCATTTCCCATTGTTGATCGCGGTTGCGATGGACCGACATGCCGACTTTGAGGCTGGCAAACTCGGCCATTTTCTCATTCGGATGCACACGCCAGATCGTGCCGTTTTCATTGGTGTTTTTTTTCTCTACCGTATTCGCCTGCACGCCTACTACTTCGCGTTTGTGCATGTAATTTAATCCGTCGCCGTTGGCTAGGTCTTCATTGGTTTCTAATTCAAACCAATCAGGTCCTAGGCGAGTCACATAGCCAATATGCAAACCGACAAATTTCGGTGAATCAAAAGCGCCAATATTATCCATGCGACCATTGGCAAAATAGGCTGTGTGACCACGATGGAAGGTTTTATCAACATTCGGCGTAAACGCAATTTGAGTATGACCGCTGGACGCGCGATAGTACTCAGGACGACGCTCTAAAATTTCATCTAACAACAAACGATAATGCGCCGTGATATTTTTCACATAGCCCATGTCTTTGTAGCGACCTTCTATCTTTAAAGACTGAATGCCAGCATCTAACAGGGCTTCTAAATTCGCGCTTTGGTCATTATCTTTCATCGACAACAAATGCTTATCGTAAGCCACCACGCGGCCTTCACCATCGGTCAAGGTATAGGGCAAACGACAGGCTTGCGAACAATCACCGCGATTCGCACTGCGCCCATCTTTGGCGTGCGAGATATAGCATTGACCGGAAAATGCCACACACAAAGCGCCATGGACAAAATATTCTAAAGGCGTATTCGTCTGCGCCTTGATGGCTTTGATTTGTTCTAAAGTCAGTTCACGTGCCAACACCAATTGTGAAAAGCCGGAGGCGCCCAAAAAATGCGCTTTGGCTGGTGTACGAATATCGCACTGGGTACTGGCATGTATCTGTATCGGCGGAATATCGAGCTCCATCACACCCATGTCTTGCACGATCAAGGCATCGACACCCGCGTCGTAGAATTGATGTATCAATTTTTGCGCAGGCTCTAATTCACTGTCGTGCAATATGGTGTTGAGGGTGACAAAAATTCTGGCGTGATAGCGATGGGCATATTCGACTAATTTGGCGATTTCGCTGATTTCATTACTGGCATTATGTCGCGCGCCAAATGAGGGACCTCCTATATACACCGCATCGGCACCATGTAAAATCGCTTCTCTGCCGATCTCCACAGTCTTGGCGGGGGAAAGCAATTCAATTTCGTTGGTGCGTAGGGTCATGGCGAGCTTTATTGAGGCGTGCAAAAGAAGGGGCAGATTATAACAACTCAGGGACACCGAGGTAAAACAAATGCAGAGGATAGAACATTAACCAATTGATCACTTTAGTCGCTATGCGCCTGTGCTTCTTGTTGATCTAACCACTGCTGAGCCTCTGCCATCGTAAAATCTAGTACCTTTTTAGCATGAACAAAGAGTGCAGCGACGTCGTCTGTTCTATTTTGCTGGATAGCCTCTTCTAGTTGACGCGAGGTTTCTATAAATTCAATCGCGCCTAGCGTGCCTAAGGAGCCTCGCATTGTATGAAAGACACGCGCAGCCACTTCATTTTGTTGCTCGTCCCATGCCTGCTGCGCGGAAGCGAATTGTGCGGGGCTTTTGTTAAGCATATTTTTGATCAACACTAAGAATGTTGCGCGATAAGTTGGATTACCTTCAACAAAGGCCATAAAGCGGTTGGGATCAAAATAGACGATTGCGTTCACTTGATCGGTCTCGTCCACTATTTGTTCCTCCTGCTGCGCCAGTTCGTTCGTGGCAAGCTTAAGCACTGACGACGTAAGCGCTATGTCCTTAAAATAGTCTCGCAATGCGCGTTCTAATCCTACGATTTCTAGTGGTTTACAGACATAGTCATTCATCCCTGCTTGCAAGCACATCTCTCGATCGCCATGCATCGCTGCCGCAGTCATGGCGACAATATAGGGTTGTTGTATCGCGGACGAGCGTAAGATTTTTGTGCTTTCCAAACCATCCAAATTCGGCATATGGACATCCATCCAAATTAAATCGAATGGCTCTTGTGCTGCATCGGCGGCAAGCACTTGTTCTACCGCATCGCGCCCATCAACCGCACTGGCGGCCGTATAACCCAGATGCTGCAACATCATGTGCGCCACTTTTCGATTGGTGGCATTATCGTCGACGACCAAGATACGCAATAAATTTCGCTGAGCAGACGGTTCCTTAGCTTGCTGAGAAAGATAGGTTGGTGCCGTTCCTGTTTGTGCAAAGTCATGTACTTGATCCCTACTAACAAGGGCACTCGTCACGCCAGTGTCATTAGTCGCTCGCGGTAACGGATCGGCACTCGTCAAAACCCTTACTAAGGCGTCCAATAAACCATTCTCTTTGATCGGTTTAAATAAGTGCATCGAGCAGGCCGCTTCGCTATCGAGTTCACGGCTTTCCATGACATTACTTAATAGCAGCACAGGTATCTTTGTTTTCGTACGTAAATACTGCGCCACACTGATGCCATTCACATCGGGCATATCAAAGTCGATCAATGCGCAATCGTAGTTTGTAGTTTGTTCTAATAAATTATTCAATGCAGACAAGCTCGACACGCACACACTGTCCATGCCATACGCAGACAGGCGTTGTTGCAAGATGCGTAAGCTCGACAGATTATCATCCATTAACAACGCACATTTGCCCCGTAACGTAGCAAGCTGCTCAGGCATAGGTAGTAACATCGTTTGCGCCACCGTCGCCCCCATAGCATTCGCTACTGCCGGGTGTGCTTTGACGCGCACAATAAATCGGCTGCCACGACCCAACTCGCTCTCCACCTGGATAGATCCATGCATTAATTCTGCAAGACGTCGACTAATCGCCAATCCCAAACCTGTGCCGCCGTACTTACGCGTGGTCGCCGCGTCAATTTGGGTGAATGCAGAAAAAAGCGAAGCAATACCATTTCCGGGAATACCAATACCTGTGTCGCTGACGCTTATGCATAAAATTTCTGGACGAAATGGGTCTTCTTGTTGCACGCGTACGAGGACTTCGCCGGCATCGGTAAACTTCACCGCATTACTCAATAGATTTAAAATAATTTGACGTAAGCGTGTGATATCGCCCATCACCATCGCCGGTACTTCAGGATCGATTTCATACAGTAATTCAAGGTTTTTGCGATTCGCGACGTTCGCCACCAGCGCCAAACTTTCCTCTATCAATTGCACGACAGAGAGCGGTTCGCGTTCCAATAATAATTTGCCTGATTCGATTTTTGAAAAATCCAAAATATCATTAATAATCGTGAGAAGTGCGTCACCGGATGTTCTAATCGTACTGACATAGTCCCTTTGTTCAGCGTTCAAACTGGTACTAGCCAGCAATTCCGTCATTCCGATGACGCCATTCATTGGGGTGCGTATTTCGTGACTCATGGTCGCCAAAAAAGCGGCTTTGGCGTTCACCGCCAGCAAGGCTTGTTCGGTTTGATACGACAAATCTTTGGTACGCTCCGCTACGCGCTCTTCCAATTCAGCATTTTGCGCCATCAAGGCGTCGCGTGAGGCTCTTAGCACATCTGCAGTGTTCTCAAGTTCATCACCGATTTGACGAAACTCGACAAAACGGCTGCGGATCGGTTGATGATCTAAATCACCATGCCCCAATTTCACAGCAGCTCGCGCGATGGCGGCGATGACGCGATTCAAACGCAGCGCGAACCAAATCCCGAAAGCGGAAGCGAGCAAGGCCAACAAGGCCGCCAATAGCACCGTCCGCTGACTCTTCTCCTTAATCACATCACTAAAGTCGTCGGCGGGTACCGCAATCACCAATCGCCATTCAGGAAAATTTTCACCTCGCGCTAATTTACTGAGCACCGGATAAGCCAAGCTTTCCTCATCTTCAGGCAAGTGATTTAATAAAAGCGTGTGTGCCAGCACGGTCTTATCTTGCCATTCGAATTGAAAATTTTCGCAACGACCCGATTTAAAACAAGTGGCATTCAAATTTTGTTTGCCTTGCGCTGCGGTCTCTATCTTGATTTTATGCGGCGCCGACAATAAGGGTCTCTGTGGCAGATTTTCCATGGCGGCCTGCACCAGCGGCGAACGCGATGCGCGCGCCGCCTGCAACGGCGCGTGCGCTGCGCCCGTTCTTTCTTGGGGGTTGGAACTCGCGACTAAATTACCCTTACGATCAACGATAAACGCGATCGCGTTAGGACTTATTTGCAAGCTCTGTAGTAATTCACCGAGTAGTTTGAATGAGACTTCGAGCGCTAGCACGCCTTTGATTTCACGCTTGGGATTTCTTACCACAACAGAATGCGATATCTGTAGCTGATTGCGCGAAAAAGAAGCATAAGTATCCGTCCAGGAACGTTGATCCGTGGCGCTACCTGTTTTATCCGCTGCCTTAATCGCGCTCTGATACCATGGGCGCGCACTGGGTAGGTAGTCGGCTTTATCACGACCTATCATCATGCGACGGTCTAAGGGATAGGCGCTACGATAATACCGACGTTTTGTCTCACCGTTGGCCAGCACCAAGACCTCAGGCAAAGCGTCTACATCATTCAGATTAATGGCACGATAAACGCCATCCACCGACGCATAAGCAATAAATTTGATGAGACGAGTGCTACGCATCGCAGCCCAGGCGACCTCTTCAAAGTGATCTGCGCTGACAAAATTTTCGGGGTTCGGCTCACCACCTATCGCGTCGCCATAACTAGAAAAATAATTCATCAGACGGCTACTCTCTGCCAGATCAGCATTGGCCGCCTCGCTAGCACGCAAACTCGCCTGCACCATGACACTATTGGCCGCGTCTATCGCCGTTTGTTGTGCCGCGCTATAACTAAACCAAGTGATGAATAAGGCGGGCACCAAGACCAACAAACCGATGGCTAGAGGCAAAAATAATTTGAGATGGAGTTTCTTCACGCCTAAGTTCATTCCCAAAACAAGATAGCAACTCCTCGAGAGCCATGCCTCTAGGAAATAAATTAAGTATCTTAGTCAAGAATCTTAGTGTCAATCTCTTTCTAAATCACTGCATCAATTTTGTAGCAGGTAACAGATTTAACGCAAAAACCTGTCTTTTTTTGCGACATTCGCGCGTCAACGCCACGAATTCTGCAAATGCCGCAAGCCCTCAACATTACTTTGCTATTTAGCTTTAGCGCGCGCTTTGGCACGTGCCGCAGCGTCAGTCGCCCAGACCTCGAGATGTGCTTCGTGTTTCAATATGCGAGCGCCTGGGTCTATGGTATATGTGGCGTTGTGCGGCAAACTCACTTTGCCCACGCCATGGCGCATCGCCACTTGGACAATCTTGTCATTCACCCTCACTTGTAGCGGCAAAGGGAACTCGCTATCGTCTGGCAGTTTCCACTGCAAGTGCAAAGTATTACCCTCACGGCGCTCGATGATCTCGGGCAAACGAGCATGTGTCAGATACGCTTTAAAGAACCAATCCCAGTCCTTTTGGCTTACTTGATTAACGATTTGGATGAATTCTTTGCTGCTACTGTAGCGCGGCGCAAAGTTGCCCGGCTTAGGATCATTGCGCCCATACACCAATAAACGTAGCGCTTTAAAAAATGCCTCGTCGCCAATTTGTCCACGCAAGGTATGCAACAGCAGTGAGCCCTTAAAATACACATCGTTCCCCGGTCCGTTCGACACTTCATGCTCGCTCATTGAATGTCCCGTCACCATGGGAAACCGATTTTGAATCCGAATTCTTTGCTCGTGCAATGCCACCTGATAATCACGCTCACCGCGCAAGTATTGCAAGTACAACGGTTGCATATAGGAGCCAAATCCTTCATGCAACCAAAAATCATCCCAATTTTCATTGGTCAATTGATTGCCAAACCACTCATGTGAAAACTCATGATGCAAAAGCCAATCATAACCATGAGCAGACTTCAAATAATCATTGCCGTAGGCGTTGATGGTTTGGTGCTCCATCCCCAAGTGCGGAGTCTCGACCACGCCCATTTTTTCGTCAGCAAAGGGATAAGGACCCAATTTACTTTCAAAAAAATCCAGCATAGGGACAAACTCAGCCATTAATCCTTGCGCTTTTTCCTTATTTGCGGGGAGATGCCACATGCGTAGAGGAATGCGATTGCCAAATCGACTTTGGCATTCAGCTTCCAACAGATGGTAAGGGCCAACATTAATGGCAATTCCATAGGTGCTAGGATTTTTGGTTTGCCAATGATAAGTACGCCAGCCATCAAGCTCTTCCATCCCCAAGGCGATGCCATTGCCCGCGACGACCAAAGGCGCGGGTACGGTGATGTGCGTCGTCATTAATTTGGGCTTACCCATAGGATGATCAATACACGGCCAAAATAAATCGCAGCCTTCGCCCTGCACCGCCGTCGCGATCCAAGGCTCACCTGTCGGCGTGGTAGTCCAAACAAAACCGCCATCCCAAGGCGCGCGTTTAGCTATCCTTGGCACACCCTGATAACGGATGCTGACATCCGCGCGCGCACCTGCCTTCAAGACTTTGGGCAAGGTCAAATATAAACGACCATCAACATTATTAATCGCCTCCGGACCTAAAGTGACGCCATTGATCACCACCATTTGTATTGGCAAATTTTTGTCTAATTCCAGCACGATGCTTTTTAAATCCGACTTTGCTGAAAAATTCAATACTGCCGTGGCGCTAATACTGCGGGTTTTGGGGTCAATTTTGAGACTCAAATCAGCCGCCTCAAATACCATCGCCAATTGCTCAACGGTGCGTTCGGTGCCGGAGCTCATGGTAAAGGCGCTCGGCTGCGAAGCAGCAGGCAAATTACTTTGTGCAATTGTCTGCGCAGGTGCGGTCAATGACATGGTACACAGCAAGGCTAAGGTTTTTAGTTTCATATTGAATTTTGCAAATACCAAAGGTTAGCTTAATGAATCAGAATTAGGTTCCTGAGAGAAATAGCGGAGTCGTGATGAAGAGACGCAGCTGAGCGGAACAAAAAGCAAAATAGGTCCAGACCCAGATATATTTAGATGGTCATTGAATCGAAAAAGTTCAATCAGCCTAAGGAGAATTTGGTGAAATGTACAATCCGACACTAATTCGGCATGGCATACTTGGACATGCTGCTCTTGTGCGTGTTTTGCACTCGTTTTGTACGAACCCAGCGTCCCCTATTTTTTGAAGATTGAAAGCCCAAACATGTCCCGTCGGTATCTGCTCATCGCCTCCTTTTTAAGCCTACTCAGCGCACCCATCTCGACCTCACTTGCGGCGCAAGAGGTTTTACCTTTGAGCGTAGAGAGTCTTCTAAAAAAAGCGAATTTACCCAAATCGGCACTCAGTCTGATCATCATGCCTAGCCATCACGGTGACCCGATCTTGCGTCAACAAGCAGATAAATCGGTGCTACCTGCGTCGACTTTAAAGCTAGTCACCAGCTTCATCGCCCTCGATGAGTTGGGGCCCAATTTTCGTTGGAAAACCCAAATTCTCAGCGACGCACCGATCAAACAAAATACCATCAACGGCAAGCTGTATCTAAAAGGCGGTGGCGATCCCAATTTCACTTGGGATAAATTGAGTCTACTATTACGCAATTTGCGTCAACAAGGTCTGCGTGACCTACAAGGCGACATCGTGCTCGACCGTAGTTACTTTCAGCCGACAAGACCAGAACTCAAGGCTCCCGTCTTCGATGAAAATCCTGACGCCTACTACAATGTGATTCCGGACGCGCTCTTAATCCATAGCAATGTCAGTGCTTTTTCGCTTCAGGCAGACGGCAATATGATAGAGCCAAAATTACTCACGCCTTTGGATGGCGTGGTGTTTAAAAATCAGCTCAGTCGTAGCAATGCGGTGTGCAACGACTGGAAAAACACGTGGATTCCGCCACAAAGCAAAATCAACCCGCAAGGTGAAATCGAAATTACGCTAGCCGGCGCTTTTCCTAAAAACTGCCAAACCACCTTGTATTTGAATATCGTAGAAAGAAACGCGTATATCGCCAGTCTCATTCGCGCCCTATGGAAGGAGCTAGGCGGCACGTGGCAAGGCCAAGTCCAAGACGGTGTTACCCCATCGGGCGCCCTCCTTTTGGCTCAGCGTGAATCGGAGAGCTTGGTGGAAACCATACGCATTATCAACAAATTTTCCGATAATGCGATGGCACGCCTACTCTTTTTAACGCTGGGTGCGGAGTCGATTTTGGCGAAAAATTTTACTGATACCAGTCAAACGGCGAACGCCGTGATCCGTGCTTGGCTGTCCAAAAATAATATCGCCGACCTTGGGCTGTCGATTGAAAACGGCTCAGGTTTGTCGCGCACGGATCGTATTAGCCCCAATCAATTAGCCAGCATCCTGAAAGTCGCCGCCAATAGCTATTGGTACCCGGAATTTGCCGCCAGCTTACCCATCGTGGGTGTCGATGGCAGTATGCGCAGTCGCCTAAAATCCAGCGCCGCCGAAGCGCGCGCCAGGATTAAGACGGGAACACTAAAAAACGTCGTCGCCGTCGCAGGCTATGTACGAGATCAACAGCAAAATGAATGGATCATCGTCGCCATCATGAATAGTGATGAAGCAGGCATCAGCCGCGCGCGCCCCATTTTGGATGAGCTGATTAACTGGGTGGCCAATGGTAGACCCTAAATCAGCGCTAGCATGACCACTCGAACCGCGTATTTTGCGTTCTATCGCATAAGGATTGCATCGCGGCAGGCAAAATCCTTACAGTGGCGTCTGCATCAAATGACTAACGATGTTAATTTGCTTCAGCTTAAAGGAGTGTTGCCATGATAGGCTTTTTGCTTTGGATTATTGTGTTCTTGCTGTGTTGGCCGCTGGCCTTAGTAGCCCTGCTGATGTATCCCCTACTATGGCTCTTGCTACTGCCATTTCGGCTACTGGGTATTGCACTCGATGGCGTGTTTGAGTTATTGCGTGCCATCGTCTTCTTGCCAGCACGTGTATTGGGTGGAAAACCGCGATAAATAGCGCCAAATAGCGCAAGTTAGCGCTAAGTGCGGGGAGAATCAATGCGCCTGATTAAACAGCGCTTGCAATTCTTCGCACCAATCTTCAGCATCATCCAAGCTGATACCTAAGTATTGGCAAACCCGTTCACTCGCTTTGAACCACTCGGCCGACGTCTCTTGACCTTCATACTTTTGAATCGCATAGTCGGCCAATGTAGACAAAGCGATTAAGCCGCGCACACCATCATCGGTCGCGACGTCTTCTAGCGTGCGGTAGTCGTGGTGCAATAAGATCGCGATCGAGACTTGCTCAGGCAGCCCCCAAGTGCGCGCCATCAAGGAGCCGATTGAGGCGTGATTGGTAATGTGATGATCGTCTTCTATCTGCGTCAATGGCAAATCAAATTCATTGTTGGCCATCTTCCACGTCGCGGCGTAATCAGGAAATCGTTCCATCAAGATCGGCACACCGATATCGCAAAACAATCCAAAGGTATGCGCAACATCCGCCGAGCAGAAGGGAAAGCGCTTCACCATCGCACTTAAAGCCTGCGCCCGCTTGGTCGAAAAATCCCAAAATTTACCCAAAGGCAAACCACTAGCATTCATAGCCTGACGCGCGATGATGCCCGTCATCAGCATACCGGTTTGATTGGTTCCTAGCAGTCCGACCGCGTGATCAACTGACTGGGCTTTCAAGCGCAAACCAAAAAAAGAGGAGTTGGTTAGCTTTAAAAGTGAGGCTGCCAGCGCCACATCGTTGGCAATAATTTTGGCCAATCCTTGTGCACTTGGCTCTTCTTT
>CAYXJI010000097.1:0-6546 GCA_964465175.1 uncultured Burkholderiaceae bacterium
GTCAAGACTTTAGGCTAGGTCATCTTTCGTTTTGATGCAAAAAAAGAGCACCCTTATTTTAAATAACGCGGTGCTCTTTCAATTCCGCGATTTGCACCGCATCGTAGCCGAGTTGCGACAACACTTCTTCCGTATGCGCACCTAATTCCGGCCCCAACCACTTGGTCACACCAGGCGTCTCTGATAATTTTGGACTAATCGCAGGTAACTTTACGGGCGTGCCATCAGCAAATTGATGCTGCTCAAACATATCCCGCGCTTGAAACTGCGCATCACTCATCATATCGCGCACTGAGTAAATTTTTCCAACCGGCACATCTGCTAAGCGCAATGCACTTAGCGCGGTGTCTATCGTATGCGTAGCGCACCAAGCTTGAATGGCAGCGTCGATTTCGGCCGTGCGCGGCACACGTCCATCGTTACGTTGCAATCCCACATCAAATGCCAAAGCGGGGCGATCGATCGCTAACATCAGCCGAGGAAACATGGCATCGCCGTTACCAGCGATAACGATATTTTCTTGATCCATGGTCGTGTACGTATTCGACGGTACAATTCCCGGCAATGCACCGCCTGTGCGTTCACGCACTACGCCAGCAAAATCAAATTCTGGCACCAGTGATTCCATTAAATTAAATACCGATTCATACAAAGCGACATCAACCATCTGTCCCTGCCCTGCCACACATTCAGCACCAGTTTTAGCATTCCAACGACCACCGGTGACATCGCGGTGACGCAGAGCCATCATCGCACCGATTACGCCATGCAAAGCAGCGACGGAGTCGCCTATCGAAACACCGACGCGTACTGGCGGTCGATCGGGATGTCCGGAGACATAGCGCAAGCCACCCATGGATTCGCCAATCGCGCCAAAGCCAGGTGAGTCGCGCATAGGACCCGTCTGACCGTAACCGGATAAACGAACCATGATAGTGGCAGGATTCTCTGCTCGCAAAGAGTCAAATCCTAATTGCCATTTTTCTAGAACACCAGGACGATAATTTTCGATAATAATATCGGCATCAAGCGCTAATTCCCGGGCGATTTTTTGCGCCTGTGGGGTTTTCATATTTAAGGTAATGCTCTTTTTATTGCGCGCTTGCACGCTCCACCATAAGGAGGTGCCATCTTTCAATACACGCCAATGACGTAGCGGATCACCGCCATCGGGTGCTTCTATCTTAATCACTTCAGCACCAAACTCGGCCAACATACGCGAACAAAAAGGCCCTGCAATTAAAGTGCCCAGCTCTAGCACTTTTACCCCACTAAGGGGTCCTATTTTCGGTGCAGACGCAGCGCTCATTAGGTCACCCTGCGGTCTAGCATGGCACGTGCAATTGTGCCGGGATCGACATACTCTAGCTCACCACCGACCGGGACGCCACGCGCCAAACGGCTCACATGTAGGCCACGCGCTTTTAAGGTTTCGCTGATGTAATGTGCGGTTGCTTCACCTTCATTATTGAAATTGGTTGCCAACACGACTTCTTTAACGACACCATCGGTAGCACGCCGTATTAATTTATCCAAATGGATATCTTGCGGCCCCACGCCATCGAGTGGCGACAGACGACCCATCAAAACAAAATACAAACCTTTGAAAGTCATTGTTTGCTCTATCATTAACTGGTCACTGGGCGACTCAACCACGCACAACATGGAGACATCACGCTGCGTATTCGCGCAGGTTTCGCACAACTCATGTTCGGTGAAGGTATTACATGATCGGCAGTTGTGAATCATGTTCAAGGCATTCAACATCGCCTTACCAATTTGCTCAGCACCTTCTCTATCATGCTGCAATAAATGATAAGTCATACGCAATGCGGACTTTGGACCAACGCCGGGCAGGCGACGCAAAGCTTCTGCTAGCTGCTCAAGACTACTTAATGATTTCACGCAGAGCTCTCGGGGGAAACGGCGCATCAAAGATCAAGATGCGCCTAAATTTGACAATAAGTTTGACGCTAGGTTTTACAATCGCGCAGCAACCAAATACAAAATGCTGGACGCCCAATAGAAAACCAGCAAGTCGTCAAAATTTAAAATGGCATTTTAAAACCAGGCGGCAAAGGCATGCCTGCCGTTAAGCCAGACATTTTTTCTTGGCTAGTTGCTTCCGCTTTACGCACAGCATCATTAAACGCTGCGGCAACCAAATCTTCCAACATGTCTTTATCGTCCGCCAGCAAAGAAGGATCAATCGTGACGCGCTTCACATCGTTTTTGCAAGTCATAACTACCTTGACCAAACCCGCACCGGATTGACCTTCGACTTCAACTAAAGCCAATTGATCCTGGGCTTTTTTCATATTGTCTTGCATGGCTTGCGCTTGCTTCATTAAACCTGCGAGTTGATTCTTCATCATAATAAATTTCTCCTAATTAAATTAAATCGGGCGCACACTGCCCGTCAAAATACTAGCGCCAAATTCGCGCATTAAAGTCTGTACAAAACTATCGGATTGAATTGCCTGCTCGGCCTGCACCAGTCGCTCGGCACGCTCGGCGACTGCTTGAGCGTTGGCTGTTTGCTCCACGGCACCGATTTCAAAATCAACCCGAATTTCTTTGCCAAATTCAGCAAATCGTTCATTCAAAGCCAGCGTCAGCTTTTCACCACTGCCAGCCGACAATAAAGTTTGCAAAGGTACGCATAATTTAAACTGAATCGCATTGCCGTTCACAGCACAGAGTCGCAATTCACTTTGTTGCGCCAATTGCTGAGCAACACCACGCACTGGCAAAGATGCAGCTAAATTTGGCCAATGACCATCCCACGCAATCTCTAGCATGGGCATTAATTTCAGTGGCTGGCTGCGATTCGCTACATCACTCACCACTGCATTCGCGACAAGCTTACGCTCAGCGTCGAGCGAGGTGAGCACAAGCGACTCTGCATCACTGACTACACTAACATCCGCTAGCACTGGCGCACTGACTGCTAAGTCTGCGCCCTCCTTATCATTCACGTCGTCGTTGCCATGCACAGCCACATTGGGCGATTCGGCAATTTGATGCGTTGCCACACTAGGCATTGCTGGCGGCTTTGCAACTGGATCATCAGACCAATAATCAGCTTCTTGAATTTCCTTATGTCGACTTGTTGGTGGTGCCGCTAGCTGTTCATCAAAGGCGACATCATCCCACGGTGGCGGCATCTCAGGACTGTCGCGATAAGCTGGCATCGATTCAACTGTCGCGCTCTTGAGCGAATCCGAAATAATATTTCGACTAGGCTGCGGCTCTGGTCTGGTCGGCACGATGGCCGCTACTGGTACTGGAACAGAATTTCCCGTTGGCGATGATGCGGGAGCCGCTTGCGAATTCGATGTTGGCGCTAGCGTAGTGGTTTGTACTGGCGGTGCGGACACTCTCTGGGCACTCAATCCACTTTGCTTTTGTCCACTTGCCGCACGCGCAGCGGCGAGAGCCGCCATCGCGGGGCTTACTGGTTTTGCTGGGACTGACGAAATTGTCGTAGCTGATGCAGAATTTTCGACACGCTCAACATGCTCAACACGGCCGACCTGTGGCGTGGCGAGTGCAGCCTGAACAGGGGCTGGAGCTGGAGCTGGAGCAAGCGCAGTAGCCGCTGGCGCGGCAACACGTGCGATAGTCGGCGCAACGGTCGGCGCAG
The DNA here is from genome assembly GCA_964465175.1 of uncultured Burkholderiaceae bacterium. Classification (GTDB taxonomy): domain Bacteria; phylum Pseudomonadota; class Gammaproteobacteria; order Burkholderiales; family Burkholderiaceae_D; genus Undibacterium. The sequence continues at coordinate 3,647 of CAYXJI010000097.1, forward strand.
AAGTTGAGGCAAGAGCACGACTTGGCGACTTGCCGCCGCCACTGAGGCTCGCCGTCGCTCCTAGTGATGCAGGCCGAAAAGCGAGCATGCGCAGTAAAGTCATACTAAACCCAGCATACTCATCGGGTGCCAAACCAATTTCATTACGACCATGTACCACGATTTGGTAAAACAGTTGTATTTCTTCTTTATTAAAACGCTGCGCCAGTCGCAATAGTTCGGCACGTTCTGGCAATTCTTCTGCGAGTGCCGCAGGCACCATTTGGGCAACCGCGATTTGGTGCAACATCGTGCCCAAATCTTGTAAGGCAGATTTATACGATAAACTGCGTGCGGCCATCTCGTCAGCGACAGCCAACAATCCCGCACCATCTTCCTGCGCCAATGCATCGAGCAGACGAATTAAATAAGATTGATCCAGCGCACCAAGCATGTTTTGGACGGCATCGAGGCTAACCTTACCAGCCGCGTAGGCGATCGCCTGATCAGTTAAGGATAAGGCATCGCGCATGGAGCCATGTGCGCCCTGCGCCAACAAGCGAAGTGCAGGCAACTCAAAATCAATATGCTCTTGCCCTAAAATATTTTCCAAATGCGCGACAATATGCCCCGGTGGCATTTGCTTTAAATTAAATTGCAAACAGCGCGACAAGACGGTCACAGGAATTTTTTGTGGATCCGTGGTGGCGAGAATAAATTTAACGTGCGCTGGCGGCTCTTCTAAAGTCTTTAACATGGAGTTAAAGGCATGATTCGTCAGCATATGCACTTCATCGATCATATAGACTTTAAAACGGGCATTCGAAGGCGCATAAATCGCTTGTTCAAGCAACGCGGCCATTTCATCAACGCCCCGATTCGACGCCGCATCCATCTCGATATAATCGACAAACCGTCCTGCATCTATCGACGAACAAGCATCACACACACCACAGGGCTGTGAAGTTATCCCTTTTTCACAATTAAATGATTTGGCTAAAATGCGCGACAAGGTTGTCTTACCCACACCACGTGTTCCAGTAAACAAATAGGCGTGATGCAAACGCTGCTGCTCAAGTGCATGACTGAGCGCGCGAACAACGTGTTCTTGACCAACTAAGGTGTCAAAACTCTTAGGGCGATATTTTCTGGCGAGGACTTGATAGGACATGGTGCAATTTTACCTTATTCTTCCGCGCTAAATCGCGATTGGGGAGAGATGAGTGCGGCCGACAATTTTAACTGACAGCCTTGAAAATTGTCTGCCATTGAACGCTGCTGCATTTTAAAGAAGTTTGCTAAATTCCGCAGCAGCTATTTTGCAGCACCATCTCGCTGACTCAGCGCATCAGAATTCTGCGCGCCCTTCGCGGCATCACGTGAACGCAATTCATCTCGGAGTGCCGCCACTTCCAGGTGTAAGGCGCGTATATCATTGTGCAATTCTGATTCGAATTTCTCCTCCTCTTCACCAACAAACAGTGCCGCAATGTTCGCAGTAACAAATGAAAACATCGCATAACCAAGCAGCACTATAAAAAACGCAAAGATTTTAGAAGCCGGGGTAGATGGCACAATATCACCGTAACCCACCGTAGCAATGGTCGTAAATGCCAGCCAGACGCCATCGGCATAGCTAATCACATTCGGTTCCAACCAATAAAAACCGGCACCAGCACTAGTCAACATAATCACCGTCAATAGCGTCATTTGCGCCAGATGGCTAGGCTGCATATTACGCAAAAGCAAAGTAGAAATTCGCAATAAAATGACTGCGCACAAGCCAAGTCGAAAAACCCACTCAAGCACACTCCAATGCTCGGATGACGGCATAATACTCAGAGCACATCCAAGAATAATGACGACGTCTAGAAGAATTTTGCCATGCTTACGCAGTTGATGACGATGCCGACGCCACTGCCACACGGTGTCAGCAATCAAGATCAGCGCAACGATGGCATACAAAATACGCCCAAAGGTTTGTGCTCGCGCATTTTCGTAGCCCAGCAACAAGTAGAATGCAGGTATAGATAGGAACAAGCCTAGCAATAGCAATGGCCTCGAACACCAAGAGAAGCGGCTCCAGGCCAAGCGATGCTCCCACAATATTCCAGGTTTCGATGTATTTTTTTCCAATTCCAACTCCGTGAATCGATCGTTTTGATGACAAGGAATTTCTGCCGATAGGTAGCAAAGGTACTAAATATCTCAAATAAAAACGTAGCAAGACAAAGAATACACCCTAGCCAGTAGCATTAACTCAGCACGTTGAACACTTTCAAAAACAAACGCATAAAAGTTAATCGAGCGAGCGATTCAAATTGGGAGCACAGGATGAGAATTAAAAGTCCAGAAAGGACAAAAAGAAGGAAAGAGGCGAGCCTGATCTGCGGCACTTACGGGAAATGACTGTGGCTGCGTCGTTCCCGACCTGACCAGATTGGTCACGCCGCAATGCGCAGGGGCCCGCCAGTGCCTATTATAGCGTATCGCACCTAGTTCGTGAACAAAATCAAATCAGACCGACTGCATTTATAGACCAAGCTCCTGCCAAATAGTATCAATACGCCGTTTCACCTCGGGCGACATATGGATTGTAGTCCCCCACTCGCGCGTCGTTTCCCCCGGCCATTTGTTCGTCGCGTCCAAACCCATCTTACTTCCAAGACCGCTCACAGGCGAAGCAAAATCGAGATAATCAATTGGCGTATTATCGACCATCGTCGTATCACGCAGCGGATCAACACGCGTCGTGATCGCCCAAATGACTTCCTTCCAATCACGAATATTCACAACTACATCCACCACAAAAATAAAATTAGAGTACATGAATTGACGTAAAACACTCCACACCCCAAACAACACCCGCTTTCTTCATCTCAGCAATAGATTCATCGCCAAACTGATTGAGAATGACGATG
>CAYXJI010000097.1:6556-8342 GCA_964465175.1 uncultured Burkholderiaceae bacterium
TATTCACATCTTCATCCACCACAATAATAAATTTTGTGTACATGAATTGACGTAAAAAACTCCACACCCCAAACATCACGCGCTTTGCATGTCCCGCATAGGATTTCTTAATTTGCACCACGGCCATACGATAGCTGCAGCCTTCTGGTGGCAAATAAAAATCCAGAATCTCGGGAAACTGTTTTTGCAACAAGGGAATAAACACTTCATTGAGTGCCACGCCAAGGACAGCCGGCTCATCAGGTGGCTTACCGGTATAGGTTGAGTGATAAATAGGATCACGTCGCATCGTAATCCGGTCTATGGTAAAAACGGGAAAACTATCTTGCTCATTGTAGTAACCCGTATGATCGCCATAAGGCCCTTCCAACGCGTGCTCATAACCACTGGGATGCGATTCGTCAGGATAGATATGCCCCTCCAACACAATTTCAGCGGAAGCAGGCACACGCAATTCACTGCCGATCGCCTTCACTAATTCAGTGCGACTACCGCGCAATAAGCCTGCAAATTGATACTCAGATAAACTATCAGGAACGGGAGTGACCGCCCCCAAAATAGTCGCTGGATCGGCACCTAAAGCGACCGCAATGGGATAGGGCTGCCCTTTATTCACTAAGGCATGTTCACGAAAATCTAAGGCACCGCCGCGATGCGCTAACCAGCGCATGATGACTTTATTTCTAGCTAAAACTTGTTGCCGATAGATTCCCAAGTTTTGACGTTTCTTATGCGGACCTTTTGTGATGACAAGACCCCAAGTAATCAAGGGAGCCACGTCACCGGGCCAACAATGCTGTATCGGCAAGCGAGCGAGATCAACATCGTTGCCTTCCCAAACAATCTCTTGACAAGGCGCACTACGCAACTCCTTTGGCGCCATATCCCAGACAGCCTTTACCAAAGAACCCAGCCCTAAAATATCTTTAAAACCTTTCGGTGGCTCGGGCTCTTTTAAAGAGGATAAAACATGGCCAATTTTTCGCAGCTCACTAATATCATTAGCCCCCATCCCCATCGCCACACGTTTCGGCGTGCCGAATAAATTACCCAAAACGGGTATGGCGTGTCCTGTTGGATTCGTAAAGAGCAGCGCTGGCCCCTCCATTCGCAAAGTACGATCGCAGATTTCCGTCATTTCCAAAATCGGCGAAACGGACGTAACTATCTGTTTTAATTCATTTTGTTGCTGCAACTGCGAGATAAAATCCCTTAAATCTGAATATTTCATATTTTTTTTCGAATTAAATAGTCCTAAAACTTTACTCAAAGATCCTAGGCAAGTAGTTGATTTCATTAGGTTTTGCTGCGCTGCAGCAAGATTCTTTATACCCAAAAGTAGTTAAACTCAAATTTTATAGTATTGACTCGATATAAATGCACCCCTACAATTCGCCCAACTTTGAAAACCACTGGATTGATTCACAGTAATTTTTTGAAGTTGTTTGAATTAACGAAGTGTATCCGATTCAAACTTCTTCTTTTTATGGGCATCGGATCCCCATCTCTGAGAACGATTAGTAAGGACAACAACTCTCCTTACTACCAACTCAGGCGAAAGCCTAAATCCGAATATCGTTGTTCATCCTTTTTTGCCTTGCCATTGCAAGACACAAAAGGATGAAAAACTCCGGCGCTTTGTGATTATGTCGCATTCGACAAAATCACGGGCGATGTTTCTGATTCGATGAAGCTACTTTTTAAACTGCTTTAAGCTGTGCATCAAAGGCAGCTCGCAGGTAGTGCTTCGCGAGACTTCAGGAGGTTATATGCTTCAAAATTTAAT
>CAYXJI010000097.1:8352-11271 GCA_964465175.1 uncultured Burkholderiaceae bacterium
GAACAACAAGTAGATACGCTTCCATTTGAAGAGTATGCTTCAAAATTTAATGTTAACAACTCGTAGCGCCAATAAATGCGTGCCATCAGAAAAAGAGATGAGTCGCTTGTTAGCACACACGATCAAGACGCAAACGCCGTCTAACGGTGTTTTTTCCTTGTTGCACATTACATCTGGCTTTGGCCTAGTGGCAATCGTGCTGCTGGTGTGCATGTTTTTCAATCCTAGCTTGGCAGAAAAATTCCGTAGTTTATCGCCATTTACAGAAGCCGAAGTAAGCAATGCAGAAAACCCTACGACAACACCAGACTTAAACATGCTAATGGCAACACCACAATTAGTGTCCGAGGTAAGTTCAGGAGAAATTGATAGCAAGGCAGAATTAGAAGCGAGCACGAACTACAAATTGATCGGCACGCAACGTCAACAACAATTAGTCACCAACTGGCTGGCAAAACGCTACCGTGTTGCCAATGATGCTGTCGACATGCTGGTTTCAGCATCTTACTTGACCGCGAAAGAAACTAAATTAGATCCACTTTTAATTCTAGCCGTCATGGCGATCGAATCTAGATTCAATCCTTTTTCAGAAAGCCCTGTTGGCGCACAAGGTTTAATGCAAGTCATGTCCAAGGTACACCAAGATAAATTTTCAGAGCTAGGCGGCGTCAAGGCCGCTTTGAATCCCGTCGCAAATATCAAAGTGGGCGCCATGATCTTAAAAGATTACGTGAACAGTGCTGGCTCCATCGAGGCAGGCTTAAAGCGTTATGTCGGCGCTGCGGATAATGACACCGATGGTGGTTATGGACATCTCGTGATGTCCGAATACAAACGTCTCAAAGATGTTGCCGCTGGCAAGTCCGTGTCGATCTTCTCCACGACAGCGCGCCCTACAATGATTTCACGTCCGCAAGAAACAAGTGAGGAAAAACGTGATAGTTTGACCCAAAACGACGAACAAAAATCGGCGACCTTGGTGGAAGTTGTGGGTATTTGATCGGATTGCTGATCCGTAATTAGAAAAACGCAGCCTTTACAAACGCTGCGTTTTTTTACATCTATCCTTACAGATGATCGTAAATCACCCTCAACACGCTAAGGTACGACACCTTGCTTATTTCTCGCATCAAATCCAAAATCGTACTCAGCGGCCACTTTGATCAACACATCGCGAAAATCCCGCAATCGCTGCTCTCGAACTCCGCCACTAGGATACGCCAACACATATTCATAGCTAATTTCGCCCGCAAAAGGACGCACAATGACGCCGTGTTTTTCCCAAATTTTAGCCGCAAATGGCTCAACTATAGACAAGCCTAAACCATTAGCGACCATTGCATAACGCGTGTGAGACGTATGCGTCTTGATACGGTTTCTAGGAACACTCCCTGCGCTCGTTAAGCTTTGTTGTTCTTTCACATAATTCTGCGAAATTACTGGAACCCAACCTATCATGTTTTCTCCGTGCAAATCAGAAGGATAAATCATGTCTTTGCTCGCCAAGTGATGTCCCACTGGCATGGCACACGAGACGTTGACTCGCAATATCTTCTCAATTTCTACGCCAGCAAAAGCCGGAAAATCCAGCGCAATTGCCATGTCCACTTTCATATCTTGTAGGCGCACCAAAATCTCTGGTCCATTGCAAGTATCAACGGTTACAGTAACCTCAGGGTGCAATTCAAAAAACGCTTTAAGCACCAAGGGCATCAAAGTGGTCGACAAGACAAATAAACACGCAACAGAGATACCTTCAGGTGCGTCGTTTCTAATATTGGCAGCGACTTGACTTAGGCGTTCCAACCCTAAAAAATTCTCCTCAACCGCTCGAAAGAAGCGCACACCTGCCGTAGTCGGCTCCAGCCGCCCCTTGGAGCGATGAAACAACTGAAAACCGAGCGAGTCCTCTAAGTCAGAAATCAGCCGACTAATTGCAGGTTGTGTAATATTCATTTTGCGCGCTGCAGCAATACTGGTTCCTGCAACCATCAAACAACGAAATGCTTCAATCTGTCTAAATTTCATCATAATCGTCTATCAATTTAAGTTAATATCATATTTAAACAACGCTAAAGGCATAATAAATTCACATAGTCAATGCAATTTTGTGACTAGACATGATACGTGAAATTTGAAATACTCAGGAACAAATGCCGCTACGAGAAATATCAAAGAATAATTCCGTTCGCGCATTCACTATAAATAGAAGTACACCAATCTAAGATAAACACCAGAGCAAGCGACAAAGCTCCTTCTCAGGCACATTGCAAACACATTGCAGCTCGCCTACTTGGATGCTTTGTGTTTGCTATGTTGTTTTTATCTCAGATACAAGTACTCAAAAAAGCTAATTTCATGGCAACCGGCAAACACCATCTGTGTGCTGAATATCCATCAAGAAATTAATCTTTTGAACTGCTTTGGGGAGAGCAACATGTTGGCATGCGGTACAGTAAAACTATTCGGCATCGATGAAAAACTAGACATCAGCACTGGTTTGCGTCGATCCAAACTCACACATCACTATTTGGGCGATATAGAAGCGGAATCTCGCCTCGAATGCCTCGCCTATGCTGGCGCTTCAGGCGCCTCTAATTTTGTTGGATTAGAGTATTTATCGGGGAGAATTGGCGACAGAGTTGGCGGCTTCATTTTGCAGCACATAGGCTCCGTAAAATCAGGTCAATCAGTAAGCACCTTAAACGTGATATCAGGATCAGGGACAGGTGATTTTGCTGGAATAAAAGGCCATGGTCGCACGACATGGGGCATGAGTGGCAATGACACATCACAAGTGTTGCTTGAATATAGTTTTGACTAATTGTTATTACTTGCAATTGTATGGGTAAGTTTCAACCCAAAATTTCTATATGAACACTCCCCGGTTGCCAAGGTCTTTTCATAAAAAAACAGAAC
>CAYXJI010000098.1:0-11159 GCA_964465175.1 uncultured Burkholderiaceae bacterium
GTAAAAACGTTCTTTGATTTAACTAGGATTTCCATGAAAAAAATTATTTTCTCTATCATCTCTTCCTCCTTTGTATTGACGGCTCATGCCGAGGGCACATACCTTGGTGCTGGTATTACTTCCAGTCGCTATGATGTGAATATTAATTTAGCTAACTTCGTCAATCATAAAAGCAGCACCAGTGTCAGCGCTAAGCTGTTCGCTGGTTATGATTTAAATAAAACATGGGCTATCGAAACAGGCTACGCCGACTTAGGCAACGTGACTACGGATTGGTCATTTTCCGGTAGACGGGGCACGGCAAAGCTTGGTGTTCAATCTTTTTATGTGGCTGGCAAAGGGACTGCGCCAGTGAGCGATCAAATTTCGTTATTCGGCAAATTGGGCGTGGCACATACTAAATTCAAACAGCGTGGTTTTCCGTCCGGTGGCGGTGAAACTAAGACCGGTTTGTACGGTTCTGTCGGCGCGGAATTTTCCTTGAGTAAGCAAACAAGTTTGTCCTTGGAGTGGGAACGTTACGGACAGCGTAATGCCTATACAAAAAACGGAAGCTTGACAGTGGCGGCTCGTTATAGCTTTTAGTTGGACATGCATGAGGTAGTTATTGGCACTACCATCATTTTGCATTTCGGTGTTGCATTCAATTTAAACCAGAATTTCCATTCGAATTTGCGATGAAGACGGATGCACTTTTCGAGATGGTTTTGATGCGAATGAGGCGCTAATAGCGCGCTATTAGCAACGAAGCGTAGCAAAAATGACCGAAATGCGCCGTCAGCACGCCAATAGCACCGCAGGTGCACCTAATGGAAATCTGGGGTTAATGTAATTTGATTCTAGGGTTGCGCACCCGGTCTATCGTTTCCGCCCAAGTCGAGAGCCAGGTATGAAACCAACCGTTGACTGCGACTTGATGATGCTTGTGCAGAGACCAGTACATCCATTTGGCTAAAGTGCCTTCGATAAAAACAGAGCCACTGGCAATTGCGCCCATCAAGCTGCCGACCGTGCTGTAATTGCCGAGTGAGACTAAGGAGCCATGGTCTTTGTAGACAAACTCTTTGAGCGATTTTCCCGCCAAAGAACGACATAAAGAATCAGCCAGGCAAGACGCTTGTTGATGCGCAGACTGAGCGCGTGGTGGTACATTCGGCAAACCTTCGCCTTGTGGACAGGCGCAACAATCGCCGATGGCAAAGATCCTTGGGTCTAGTGTCGTTTGTAAATTGCTTTGTACCACCAGTTGATTGAGACGATTGGTTTCCAAACCATCGATGTTCTTTAGAAAGTCTGGGGCTTTAATTCCGGCGGCCCACACCACAATGCCGCTAGGAATAAATTTTCCACTCGCCATTGCCACGCCTTCTTTGCTGACTTCGACCACTTTTTCGTTGGTGTGAATTTCGATGGCAATGCTGCGTAATTCTTTTGCCACCGCGTCGGATAAACGCTCGGGCAGCATCTGTAGTAAACGCGCTGAGGCATCAACGATCACGATCTTGAGTTCTTTTTCGGGATGAAAATTCACCAAGCCATAACTGGATAAAATCTTGGTGGTCATGTGGAGCTCGGCGGCCAGCTCAACGCCGGTAGCGCCGCCGCCGATGATGGTCACGGTAAAACGACCTTCGCCCGCATTTTGGTTTTGCGATTGCGCGCGTAGACAGCAATTGATGAGTTTTTGGTGGAAGCGCTCGGCTGCGGGAAGCGAATCGAGCATGATGCAGTTTTCTTTTGCGCCTTGGGTGCCGAAGTCGTTGGTTTGACTACCTAGTGCAATCACGAGTTGATCGTAAGCGATGCCTTGTTGTGGCAAGAGTTCATTGCCATCTTCGTCTATGGTAGGGCTAAGATAGATTTCTTTTTTGTCGCGCGATAAGGCTTGCATACGACCTAAGCGAAACTCAAAATGTTTGCTGCGGGCTAAGGCGTAATACTCTCGTTCGTCGGCATGGCTATCTAAAGTACCTGCCGCGACCTGATGCAAGAGCGGCTTCCACAGATGGGTGCGGCTGGCATCCACCAAGGTGATGCGCGCTTTGCGTTTTTTGCCTAAGCGTTTACCTAAACGCACCGCCAGCTCTAATCCACCAGCGCCACCGCCAACAATCACAATATGATGCAAAGCGTTACTTGTTTCTCCTTGAAGTGCGTTCATACTTTTTCCTTAAAGTTTAAAAACGTATTTCAAGCAGCGCTAGTGAAAATCCCTAAAAGCCCTAGCGGCTTCTTGAAATAAATTCTTAGTCTAAGGAGGTGCCATGCCAACCGTGACTACGGTATATTTGTTGCACCGCACCCGAACGAATTCTACTCCTGCTTTTTGGTTCATGCCGGGAGTTTTGTGTTGACCCGAAATAAGCACCTTAACCCAGATTTTCCATCAGGCGCACCTGCGCTGCTATTGGCGTGCTGACGGCACATTTTTCATCGCAAATCCTCATGAAAATTCTGAGTTAATCTCGAATTTGCGCAGTCTATTGCTTCTGAATACCATCGACCTGTGAGGACTGTATTTGTGAGCGTATTCGCTGCAGATAGGTGTCGAGCTCTTGACTGCGTTTTAGGTAGCGGCTGTAATCCTCTGGTGAGAGCTTTTCTCGATATTGATTGAGATGGGCCAGCACGGCGCTTAAATCGCGTTCTTCTTTGTTCAATGGCGCAAGTAATGCTATTAGGCGTGCACGGTGTTGAGATGCCAATTTAGGTCTGAGACTGATGAAGTCATTGATAGTGCGCGCTTTGCGTTCTAGAATTTTCAATGCAACGATGCGCGATAGATTGGTGCCGCTATATTGAAGGAAGTGACGTTGAAAGCTGAAATCATCTTCCAGAATGGATAGGCCATGTTCGACCTCGCCATCCAGGATGTGAAACGCTGCAGACACGGCGCGCATATCGTTTATCTGCCCGAGTAGGCGATAAGGGATCGGGGCGAAGTTATAGCTAGCAGGGACATGTTCTTCGAATTCTGGGTAGGTTTTTAATGCGGCATAACGTTCAAAGAGTACGCTGTTTTGTTGTAAATTTTTTTCAATCGCTGCGCGTTGTTGTAAGTCTTGGTCTAGGCAATTTCCTCTAATGTCGGCGCAACGATTGAGTGTCCACCTTATCGATTGGAGTCGTGCCACACCATCGCTATGTTCGGTAGATTCATAGGCAATCGGATCTTCCGCAAAGCGTTTCATCTCAGCTTGACTGATTTTCAGGCCTGTGGAAAACGGATCTAAATTTGATGCGACGTCGAGTCCACGAAGAAAATAAAAGCCATTCTTTGTATCATCTAAAACACGATAGTTTTGCGAGATCTTCGCCAGTGCGGCGTTGATGGGGGGCGGAGAATAGCGTACATAGATGAAAGAAAAAACCAATGCAAGCCCCAGTAGGCTAGGGATGCCAAGTATGAGTACGGTCCTTAGTTCGGGTAAATAGTTGGATCTTGGAGGCTTAGTCATAGACATTGTTGAGCATGGTATTGTTCATGCGTTTAGTTTGAAGGTGTGAACGATTTTGTGGCAATTTGACTTGAGGGGGGGGAATGTGTTTGCTAGTTTGTCGCTTGGTGCTTACAAGGCTTAAATCCAAACGCTATGCTCAATCCCATGCTCAGGCAAATAGCTTAAATATTGCACCATGCGCGGGGTTTGACCTCGATTGGGTGTTGCGCAGTGAGGTAGTGCCTGATGCCAAATGATGAAGTCGCCCGCCTTGCCTGTTATCGCACGGGCTTGCAGTGTTTGCGCGGCGAATTGTCGGGCGTCTGTATTCGGCGGAAGCTTACTCAGCCAGTGTGCAATCTCATGATGGAAACCTGGCACGCAATGAAATGCCCCATCGTTTTCATTACAATCGCTCAAGTAGAGTAAGCCTTGAAAGCGTTCGGGTATGGCGTGTGCCAAACTTACATCCCAATGTAAGCCATTGCCCCGAAAAGAAAAACTGGCCGTTTCGGGTGGATTAAAACTCACATGATCGATGGTCTTGTAGATCGCGTCGTTGCCATAGAGCTGGGCATAAGCGGCACGGATACGCTTTGATGCGCGGTTGGTATTTAGGCGCGGATGATTATACAAAGGCAGCATTAAACCCTTATCGCAATAGGCATGATCGTACCAGCTACTCACGCGATCTGGACTAGCCCCTAGAAATCCCCAGATCGCGTCGCGACTCGCAACACAAGCTGCTGTGTCAATCACCTTGGGCAATACCAAGTAACCATGTTCTTGCCAAAACGCGAGTTGCTGTGTTGAGAGTTGGTGAGCGTTCTCATCTTGATCCGCTGTCGCATCGAGCAATTGATACTGCGCACTAGTGTCCGCGATCCAAGCTTGAAAAGCTGCTAGGCTAGGGCGTTCTTGTAATAAAAATTGTAGTGCCAATGGATGCGTAATGTGATTCGCATACAAGGCTTGCCTTTGCCGCAGCCAAGTGCTGTTGGCACTACTACTGCTGCTGGAATTCTTAGGGTGACATTGGGATTGCCAAAGCTCTTTTAAAATCGGCCAGTCTTGCATGGTTATTTTGTGTGTCCGTCGTTCAAAAAAGGAGCCAGAAATTAAGCGTCAACAAACATGCCTATGAATAAGAGCGCCCAAAGAATGATGCCGAGTCCTATCCAAATAAAATTCGCAACGCCAAGCTTGGCATTGCTAGCGCCGTCAGGATCATTACACGCAGTGTTAATGGCCGATTGTGCCTTCTTCAAACTAAGAGCTAATGGAAATAAAAGGACTATTAAGAGTATATCTGTCCAAGGTGAGCCCATCGATTTTTGAGCAAGCCGATCGAGTATATTTCTGGCGAGCAGTAAAAAGACAATCAAACCGGCTTGCGACTCGTGATTCCAGTTAACACGATGTTCTTGTAGCGCGTTTTTTTGAGCGATATGACGAAACAAAGAGTGAACGAAGAAAATAGCGAAGATACCTCTAGGAACTGGCCAACAATTCTCACCACTTGAATGTCGATAATTGTTCCAGTTCTTATAGAACCAATAGATAGAATAGATGCCAAACGTCGTTAGGAACATGATGAGAAATTTGGTTTCCGATACGACATAGAAGGCGGCTTTCGTATCATCGCCTACTGCATTTTGGAGATCAGATTCAGGTGCCGCATAGATATTGTTACTCATGGAACTCTTTTTGTGGATATTAAATCAACAATGTAACACAAGATGTAGTCTTTTTATGAACGCATCAAATTTTGCATGACTTGCAGATAGATGGTGGTGCCGCCCATCAGCATGACGGTAAAAGACGATAACCAGAACAAAGACGCCATCGTCTTTTTTTCTACGACCAAATACACAACTTGAAGCATGATCACTAGTGCCGTCAATAATACGGCCAAGACCGCAGCCGTCATCGCGACGCTGATCACGGTATCGTTCACGTAGAGCGAATAAATTTGATTCACGAGTTGATGCGCGGGCTCAGGGAATTGCCTTGCGCTGACGAAGGTGAGTACAAAGCAAATAACGGGGAAAATATTAAATAGGAGACGCTTCATTTTTGGCTTGGTCATAATTTTTTGCGATGACTGATTGCCGATCGCGACGGGTGAGTGAGCGCTTGTCTATTGCGGCGATTCATTGCGTATCATCCAGTGACTAATGGGCGCTGGACGCCCTAGTAAATAGCCTTGACCATGGCAACATCCCATAGCGCTTAAGATATCTCGCTGTTCAGCGGTTTCGATGCCTTCCGCCACCACGTCCAATCCCAAGGCCTTGGCCATAGCGAGAATGGCGGTGATGACGGTGTGACCTGAATTATTGCTGCCCTTGTCCAAGGTTGAGACAAAGGATCGATCAATTTTTAATATGCGCAATGGAAATTGATGCAGATAACTCAGTGAGGAATAGCCAGTCCCAAAATCGTCCAAGGCTGCGCCTACGCCGACCGCCCGTAAACGATCAAGCGTGGCGCAAACACGGTCGGTGTCGTCCAATAAAGAACCTTCCGTCACTTCGGTCACAAGTCGATGCGGAGGGAATCCTGTACGTTCAAGTAGCGCGAGTAATTGTGTATCAAAGTCGACACGACGAAAATGTAAAGGCGAGCAATTGATTGTCAGGTAAGTCTCTGTATTTGCCAATTGGGTCATTAAACGACAGCTTAATTCGAACATATGCCAGTCAATCGCTTCGATGCTGCCATTCTCTTCGGCGATACTAAGAAAATCAAATGGACCAATCACGCCACGCACCGGGTGATTCCAGCGAATCAGCGCTTCATAGCCGACGATCTTACCGGTACTTAGACGCACAATCGGCTGAAAATAGGGTTCAAATTGATTTTGCTGTAAAGCGGTTCGCAGTTCACTCTCGATGGCGAGTATATTCACCGCATTTTTTTGCATGGTTTCGTCGAACAGCTCAAACCGGTTGCGCCCCACTTTTTTGGCGCGGTACAGTGCTTGGTCTGCATCTTTTAGTACCTCATCGGCTACCTGATAACGCGCATCAATTATTGCAACGCCCACGCTGGCTGACGGGGAGATTTCTTTGCCGGTGATCACTAATGGCTCGTGTAAGGAGCTAATAATTCGCTGCGCCACTTTAATCGCCGTCGTTGGTTGCTTCACATCCACCAATAAAATAGCAAACTCATCGCCAGACAAACGTGCCACGGCATCGGGTTCGCGCACACATTTTAATAGGCGTCGTGCGACTTCTTTGAGTACTTGATCTCCGGCGAGATGCCCGAGGCTATCGTTGATGATTTTAAATCGATCTACATCCAAATATAAGAGCGCGCCAACCCGGGTGGGCTCTCGTTTTAATTGGGCTAGCACGCGGGTAAGACGTTCTAGTAAATAGCCGCGATTGGGTAAGCCGGTGAGCGTGTCATGTAATACTTCATGTTTGAGTTGCTCTTGTATGCGTTCACGCTCACTAATTTCATCGCGTAATTCTTGGGTTCTTTCGAGTACACGCTGCTCTAGCTGAGCGTAGGCTTTGTGGAGATTTTCTGCAGCAAGTCGGCGATGTAGGGTATTGGCAATTTGCGAGGCGGAAAAGCTGAGTAGCTCTTGATCGGCGAGGGTGTACATGATCGCGTCGTTATAGGACTGCACTACCACCAAACCTATCGTTTTATCATCGACTAGTAGCGGTACCCCCATCCAACATGCTGGACTTATCCCGACCGTCTCAAGATCAACCTCGCCGGAGGAAATTAAGGCGTCTATATCCAGCGCCCGTAGAATTGCTTTACCGTGATTGAGTACATATTCACTTAGACCTCGCCCAATTTTTCTTGCCTTGAAAGTCTCGCAACTATGATCTACCACATAAGGAAATTGAAGCATGCTATCCTCATCGGATAGCAAGGCGATATAGAAATTTTGCGCATTGATGAGTTTGCTCACTTCGGCATGAACGCGAGGATAGAGCTCTAGTTGACTGAGTTCTGCCGTCGCAAGTTGCGCGATATGAAATAAGGCGACGTGCAGTCGCTCTGCGCGTTGACGTTCGACGATTTCTTGTTGCAATACTTGATTGGCATTCGCTAGTTCTATGGTACGCAGTTGTACGCGTCGCTCAAGGTCCTCTCGACTCTGTTTACGTTCTAGTGCGATTAAAATATTACTACCAACAAATTCCAATAGCGATAGATCTTCCGGTGTAAAGACAATCCCATCTTGGTAGGTTTGTACCACAATGCCGCCCAAGACTTCGTCATTGCGTAGCAGCGGCACACCGAGCATATTTTTGCTAGGCGTACCAACTAATTTTAAATCTCCAGTCACTTGTAAACGTATCTGCTCAGGACTACCCATAAGCGATCTTTTTCCCTTCAATAAATGCCATGTGAAGGACTCGATTCGGCGATTCAAGGGAATTTCAATGAGAGGATCTGGCGGTTCGTCTTCTACGTCGGCATAGTAGGCAAATCGAATAGTCTCGCGCTTAGTGCTGTACAACACGATGAAGAAATTTTCTGCATACATAAGGGTGTCGACAATGGCGTGAATGCCGCGTAACACTTTCGCCATCTCTTGATTGGAACCAGCAAGATCAGAGATGGCAAACAAGGCGCGCTGCAAGCGCTCAGAGCGCTCCAAATCCGTGATGGCCACTTGGAGATCCACAGATGCCAAGGCGCGATGAAAATGTTGTCCTGCGATGTGTAGTAGATTCGTGATCTTCTGCAATTGATGTAATGCTACAGCACATTTTTTTGCATCGGTGAGGGTGATTAAAATGATGGCATCACACTGTTTAAGTGCTATGGCAATGGTTTTTTCATCGTCTGCGCGGTGAAGATTTTCTGCTTGTAGACTAGCGTGTATCAGTGCGAGTTGGTCGCTAGTTAGATCGGCCGCTGGTTGAATTTGATAGTCGTTGTGGCGTTCGCCACTGGCGATGTCGTGTTCACCATTAGCGCCAACAGCCCATACAAGGTGCGTGCTTGCTGGAGATAAAAAGGTGTCGACGAGCTGTATCGTATGTTGAGCAATAGCGCGAGGGGAATAGAGCTCGATCAATTCGCTCAACCATGTAAAAGGCTCAGCAGTCAAGATTTGATCTGATGCAACATTGGATTTAGAATGCATTGCTTTTCATCTCGCTTCGTATAGCTCTTGATTTTCGTTCGTGATGTTTGTTTGTGATTTTAGTTTGTGATTTTTGTTTAATCAGCTTCGGGCATTACCAGTGTACAGATAGCGTCTTAAATTAGAGGCGTCGAGAATAGATACTATGGATAGTTTATGCCTAAGTCAATCAAATAAAACAAGCAACAATTCTCCACGAAACTGCAGTTCATCCCTCCATTTTTACAGATTGTCCTGATCTTAGAAAATAATTTTTGTAGGTCGATTATGCTCGTCGTCTTAGGCGTGCATACCTTTTGCTATTTTTGCAATTTGGACGTGAACAAGTGCTGGGCAAAATGCGTTTGCATGCCTCCCTTGAATTGTATGAAAGGACGAAAAATATGTTATCTCCATGGATCGCACTGGCTACGCTTATTATCCTAGAAACCTTAGTTGGACGAGTTTGAGTGTGCATTTTTCCGCGTTTCTGGCGAGGCGTGACGACGACGCAACCTCTACGTTGATAGGAGGAACAACGAAGTCCAGAGACGCGGAAAAGTGTGCAATCGAATTCGTAGCGTTATCACCAAAATGGTGAACAGGATAAACACTGAAAAAGTTAATGTTCATGCGGCTTCCAAGAGGAAATAAAGCGGTCAACTGAGGTTTCTAGGATTATTTCAGGTTCGGCTGTTGGGGCGTCAGGCGCCACTGCAAAATTTGACCCCAGTCGGCTCAAGGCCTCGCATGTGACTAACGCCAATGAAGTTTGGGTGTTAGGTACGCCGCATCTCTCTGAATTGCCAGCGAGTTTTGACCCGAAGTCTTTGCATCTCTTGATAGACCGCTTGGCGACATGGCAGCCGCAGATCATTACCGTCGAAGCTTTGTCCGGCATGCAGTGCGATACCTTGCGTCGCTACAGCGCTCGGTATGCAGAATCAGTCAAATATTATTGCTGGGATACGGCGCCAGCTCGTGCCGCAACTGGACTTGATGTGCCTGCCGCAACTGCGGAAGTAGATCGCTTATTGGCTACATGGCCTAGCGCGCCAACGCCTGCACAGCGTCGCCATTTAGCGGCAGTTTTTTTGGCCGCAGGTGAGCAGGCTTCCGCATTGGTGCAGTGGTTGCGGCTGCCTGCTAGCGAGCAATTGGAGCAGGATGGGCTTGATGCCGCACTAGTGAAGCGTCTTCACAATTTAAGGCTTAAACGCAATGAAGATTTCTTGATCGCTGCGCCGCTGGCGGCTCGCCTTGGCTTGGAACGTGTCTATCCTATCGATGATCATACGGCTGACACTGCTTCTGGCGACGAAGCGGATGATAAGGCCGCAGGCGAAATTATGCAGCAGCTCTGGAACAATCCTGCCTCGACAAAACGTAAAGCGAATAGTGATGCGCTTTTTTTAAAGTTGGAAAATGGAGACGGGGTGCTGGCAATGTATCGCGCTTTTAATCAAGCTGACCAGGCCATGCTAGTCTACAAAAGCGATTTTGGTGCAGCGATGAAAGATCGTTCGATCAAACAAGTCGGGCGCACTTATGTAGGCTATTGGGAAACGCGTAATTTGCGCATGGTGTCCAACATTCGTGAGGTTTTGGGCGCAGTACCGGGCAAGCGCACTTTGAGTATCGTTGGGGCTTCACACAAAGGCTATTTTGAGGCCTATTTGAATATGATGCATGACGTAAAACTGGTGAATGGTGACAAACTGCTTCGGTGATTTTAATCGTCAGTCGTGCGGCAACTTGTGCAGCGTTCCCTTTGAGTCATGGGCGCAAAAGGGTGAAATTTAAGGGCGTAATTTAAGTGCGTAATTCAAGCTTGCTGCGGTGCTTGTTTCACCTAAGTCGATTCAGGTGGCTCACTTTTTTTCGCCTCATCTAGCCCTTTTTTAGTTTTCCATTTTGAGTAAAAATAAGCAGTCCCCGCGACAGCACCACTGACGGTGGCGGCAACACCAATGATCGGTGCTGCTGCGACCACAATAGGAGGGCCGACGATGGCAGCGCCAGCGGCGACGCCTGCCGCAATGCCTAGGCCCATCGATGCGGCTTCTGTTTTTTCTTTGATCTCTACATGATTCTCTTCTAACTTTTCATCTATTTTTTTTACACCATCGGCGACATGGTTGCCAAGGAACTTAGCGCCATGGGTGGCACCATCGCTTATTTGTTGGCCTTTTTCTTTGACTTGCTCCATTAAGGCCTGCGTTGTTTCGTGGGCGATGACATTGGAGACCGATTGTTGTACCGATTCTTGTAAGGATTTGCTGGCAGCGAAGGCGATAGACGTGGCAGCATTTGTTCTATTGAGCGCCTCTTTGCCGACTGACTGCACTAGCCCTTGCGTGAGATCTTGCGCCCTGTTTTGTGCATTGAGCAAACCACGCCCCGCCGTATTGGCTGAATGCAGAGCTAATTGACTCAATTTCTCGATACGATCTTTCATAGGAAAATCCTGAGTAATCAAAAATAGGGGGATGGTGCATGTTTAATCTGAAAAATTTTAACCCAGATTTTCCATTAGGGTTTGTGATGATGAGGTATGCATTTTTTGAGACAGTTTTGTTGCGAATGAGGCGTCAATAGCGAGCTATTGACAACGA
>CAYXJI010000099.1:0-11084 GCA_964465175.1 uncultured Burkholderiaceae bacterium
AAGTCGTCTTTGTTAGCGGCGGCCCGAATGATGGATTCATTCAAGCCAGTACACTATCCGCTGCCGCCACAGCTGCAGCAACGGCGGCTGTCACTGCCGCCGTGCCTGGTCAAATTCAAAAGGACATCGCCAGCGGCGTATGTAAGCCAACCGACGCCCAAGCTAGTAACTGTATCGCTGGCGCGGTAGCGGCGCTATCACCGACAGTCGGTGCGGCAGCTGGCGCAGCCTACGCAAAAGCCAATGCTCAGACCTATGTCGATGCAATGGGAACTGCAGGTACGGAATTGGCGGGTTACGTCAACAATCTGATATTGGCGAAAGGTGCTAAATATGTCGTAGTCGTCAATATGCCTGATTTAAGCAGAACACCTGATGCGCTTAAACAAAACGTCGATACGCAAACGCTGTTAAACGGCATGAGCATTACGTTTAATGCGCGCTTATTGGCTGGTTTGGCAGGGAATGATAATGTGCTATTTGTAGATCTCTTCACCCGCATGCGCGACCATACCTCGAATCCAGGAAACTACGGCCTCCTTAATGTCAGCTCACCCGCATGTGATTTGACTGCCGCTAAAAATCCTTTAGGCTCTTCATTGGTTTGCAGTGCGAATAATTTGATTCCTGGCGACACTAGCAAATACTATTTTGCCGACAATGTTCACCCAACGCCTCTTGGATACGCCTTGTTCGCTAGCTTCATTTCCGAAGAGTTAGCAAAACGCAAGTGGAAATAAAAGTAGCATAAACTTCACACGGAAAAGGGCGTCTGATGACTTCCTTAAATAAAAAAGACGGGAATTCTTTCCCGTCTTTTTTATGTTCAACGTGGTTCAAACAAGCTAGAAGCCATCACTGCTTTTTGAGCGAATGCAAGAATTGATCGACACTCAATTTACCAGGTCCCCAAATGACGCTCAGTAACAGTAAACCACCCCAATAAAAATGATCATTGAGACCTGCGGGACACTCCAGTGTCCAAAGTATAGGATAAGAAATTAATGCCATCAGATTCACGCCAAACAATCCCAATCCAGAGAGGCGCGAAAACAAACCAAGCAGCAGCAACACGGAAAATAGCATCTCGCCCCCTGCTCCCAAATAGGCCGCCAATTCAGGCGAAACTATAGGTACCTGATATTCTTCACTGAAAAGTGCCAAGGTCGATGGCCAATCTTGCAGTTTTATCCAACCTGCTTTCAAAAACTGCCAAGCAATAAATGCACGCAAGCCTAGTTCAGCTATTGCACGCACATAGGACAAGAACTTGCCATCGAAATTAGTCAATAATTGATGCAGGCGTAAGAATTTTTGCATGGTATTTGATGTACGGTTTAGGTACGCTGTTTAGGTAATTGCTAGTTAGTCGAATAAGCGACTTATTCCTTACATTCAAAACCAATAAAAATTCCCAAAGCAAACCAGCTTTGTAGATTCAAGGGAATATCGAATTGTGCATCATGCGCCAGCGCCAACGCCAAAGCATCGCCTAAAGTTTGTCTTCGTTCCAAGGCCTGCAAGGCCAAAAAATTTGCACTATCCAACAAGCTCAGCTCGACCCGCCAAGATGCACGACTCAGCAAAGCCTGACAAGGCGTGTCAAGTGGCACGTCAATAGCAACGATAGGCTGAATTTGATGCGCCAACACCACCTGTGCTGCCGCATAATCCGCCTGAAACAACTGTGCCGCGGGATGCCAAATCAAGCGACACTGTTGCGCGGCATCGGCAGCTACTGACAAAAATCCGGCCAAACTAATTGGCATAATATTCTGCGCATAATAAGCACAATGCATTTGCCACTCTAAGGCCGCCACCGCTGGAAAATAGGCATAGCTAGCGACACTGGGTTCATGCGCGAGAAAATAAGCGAATTGTGATCCAAACTGATTCAAATCACCTGACTGGGAAGGAAACTGTCGTCCATATTGCAACGCTAGGTAGGCAAAAAAATCTTCTCCTACCAACTGCTGCAACACGGGAAAAGAATTACGAAGCGTACTAATCCAAATGCTTTGTAAGTTGCCACGATAAATCGCTAGACGCTGATTCGTGAGTCGGACTTCCGTCGCAAAAAATGTGGGCGCAGCATTTGACTCCGGGCTCAAAATAAGTTGCGAAAATTCCTTTTGCAATTGCTCAAGCGGATGTTTCATGGTTCGCCCTCACCCGTCGTCGAATTTGTTCTATTTTTTTTGCCTCTTCGAGCAGCACGGATAGTGCTGGCACATCAGTATCCCACTCGATCAAGCTAGGGACTTCGGCACTCACACTGTGGCAAAACTGGGCATACAGATCCCACACCGCTGGTGCAACACAACTACCGTGATCATCAATCGCGCAATCCTCAGTACGGGTATGTCCAGCCAAATGAATCTCTCCAACAATTTGCTCTGATAGATTGGCAAAATCTTGTATTGCGGCACTGGCATCCTCGCCGTGATTACATTGATTAACGTAGAGATTATTAATGTCGAGCAAAATGCCGCAACCCGTTGTTTGACTCAAAGCAATCAAGAATTGCGATTCACGCATTTCATCATCGCGAAACCGCAAATAAGTGGACACGTTTTCGATCAAGACTTTACGCTGTAAATAGTTTTGTAAAAAATCAACACGCTCGGCTACTAGTGCCAATGATTTTGCAGTCAAAGTAAGTGGTAACAAATCATTCATATGCTGGGTAGCGATAGCACCCCAACACAAATGCTCGGAGATCAGCGCAGGTTGAACGCGCTCCACTAAGCGTTTCAATTTTTTTAGGTGAATTTGATCTAGCTGCTGCGGCGCTGCAGAACCCAAGCCCAAGCCAACGCCATGTACGCTAAGAGGATAATTTTTTGCGACCTGCTCCAACACGTGCAAATCGAAACCGCCATCACCAAAATAATTTTCAGAATGCACTTCCAGCCAGTCGATGTCGATAGCTTGCTCTAAAAATTGATGGTAATGAGGTGTGCGCAAACCTATGCCATTCCCCTGTAAACTAGGCCGTTCATGCATAGGTTTGCTCTTTCAACGCTGAAAAAATTAGCGCTAACAAAATATCATTAGGCCTTTGGTGCTTCCAATTTACCGCCCATTTTTTCGCAGCTACCTGCTGGCACTTTTTTCCATTCGTTTGGATCGTTGTCCTTCTTGCTTTGACCTGCGCAAGAATGACTACCATTTTTTGTCGCGCAATCATTTTGACCCGCTTTGGAAATACCATAACATTTCTCTGTTTTTGGCGTATCTGCCGCCATCAAAGCAGAAGATCCCATCAAACCGGCCAGTGCTACTGCAATTATCGCTTTATTACTCATCGTCATTCTCCAATGTAAAACTAAAATAAAAAGTAGCCTAAATATGCTACCAGTTGCAAACTACAAAGAGTAGTCGTGACAATTTGAAAAACCTTACATACCAATTCAAAAAAATTTAAATTAGCTTTTCGATTCTGCCTCGATTCTAGCGGCTAGTAAAGCCTTTAAAATGGTGTATCCTGCCGCATTGATAAAACTTTATAGACGAGGCAGTTATGCAAGAAATCAGTTTTGCGGTGAATGGCGAATATGTAGAATTAAATCAACTTTTAAAATTAGTCGGTGTTTGTGATAGCGGTGGCGCTGGCAAAATGATAGTCGCCAGCGGCGAAGTTAGCGTGGATGGTAAACAAGAACTTAGAAAGACAGCAAAAATTCGGCCTGGCCAACAAGTACAACTTGGCGATGTTTGTATAAAAGTGGTCGCTTAGATTAACAGTAAGTTAAGCTAAAGCAGTTTTTGTTTCATGCGATTTTTCCACCACAATGGCATTACTGATCAAAAACTGCGCCAGCATATTATCCATAGTCGCAACATGATGTTCAAACCATAATGGCAATTCTTCGGCCAGACTCGCGCCGAGATCGTGCTCTCCTTCTGCATAGCGGCGACGTACTTCCTGCATCACTTGCAACACGGCGTCATGTTCACCTTGATGGCATCCAGCGGGTGGAAAACTAGTTTCACGCATCCAACTATCTTCTTGTGAAAAATGCGCGATCGAATGTGCAATCAAGGCATCAAGGCGATCTAAATAAGTGCTAGGTTCATTCAAAGACAAAGCCGCACACAAAGCAACAAATTCTTGGTGCGTGTCATCCATGAGCGCATGCTTTAAGCTCAAACGCTCTGACCATGCCCAATCCAATTTCGTCATACCAACCTCATTAAAAAAACATATTAACGATAAAGCCTAGCCCTCAAGTACAAGCTAATGCAAACACGCAATTCAAAAATAGCTCGCAGAAAGCAAAGCGATGCACGTTTGCGAAGCCGCTATTATGACCGATTGCTGAAAAGCGAGTTGCCTATCTCCTATGGCGAAGATCAATTTCAAGGCGAACATCAAAGAACCTAGCGCACAAACAAAAACAGCGTTCAAACTAAATTGAACGCTGTCAGCAAAAACAAAACGCGCTAGCTATCTAGAGCGACTAAGCCGTGGTATTAATATTACGTCCTAAATTAGGCGGTAAATTTGGCACCGTATTGGCACTAGAATTAGGAATAGCTTCAATTAGCGCAGTGGCACTTTCTTTGCTAATATCTATTGCCTTTTTCAGCACCGCAATGCTCACATCTCGACTTACACCGACATCGGCGATCGTAGTTGCAGCCCTAGCAATTCCGGAAACATCCATGACAATTCTCCTTATCTATATCTCCTTTTACGGCCAGAACGACAGGATACTTTAGCGCTTTTTTAAAAAAATTCTTTGCATTTGTGATTTTGACACTTGAACCAGAAGCTGAATGTTATTAAAAACTAAGGTAGGTGATGAAAACGTCCCTCACTAAGATTCACTAACAACCAATCTAAAACTCCCTGAGTATGATTTAAATCTAGCCAGATGATGTGCGCAGGGCAATCACTAGGTCGGCTTACATCAGAAGCGACCGCCACGACATAAGTGTCGTTCGGATAAATGGCGGGCTTACCCAATGCGGGTCGAAATACCTCCATTTTTACTATCGACGCCCACTTATAGCCTTCGACCAAGGTCAAATCAGCCGGATCTAACTTCTGTAATAATTCTTGCAAGGAAGGCTCAGGTTCAGAACGCAACTCTTTGACGATGGCATAGCGATAAGGCGACGCCAGCATGACCTGCCCTGCGCCTGCTGTGCGCAGTCTAGCGCTGTCCTTATGGGCAGGCTCTAGGGTCACGTCATGATGACTATGCTTGATCACATTGACGCTTTTGCCCGATTCCGCCAAGGCTTTGATCAAAACCTCAAGCAGTGTCGTCTTGCCACTACCTGACCAACCAACTACCCCCAAGATCGCTGCTTGCATAATCAAACCCATCAACATAAAAGGGGAAAGTATACCGAAATACCTTCCCCTTTGAATGCGGCAATCTTAATTCAGATCAAGATGGAAGGTATCTGAATTTACCCACTATTGCGCAAACCTGCCGCGATACCATTGATAGACAAATGTATCCCACGGCGCACGCGTTCATCTTCATCGCCTTGACGATAGCGCTTCAATAATTCTACCTGTACATGATTCAAAGGCGACAGATATGGAAAACGATTGACGATAGAACGCTTGAGCAAAGGATTATCGGACAGCAGATCATCGCGGCCTGAGATTTGCTTGAGAACTTCGATTGTCAATGCATGCTCCGCTTCTAAGCGCGGAAAAATACGATGACGCAAGGCCTCGTCCTTGACCAATTGGGCATAGCGACTCGCAATGCCGATATCACTTTTAGCCAAGACCATTTCCATATTCGATAAGACGGTGGAGAAGAAAGACCAGTCTTTAAACATCGCCTGCAAAGTCTGCAATCCATCACTAGGGTTGGCATCTAAATACTGCTTGACGGCGCTACCAAAACCAAACCAACCCGGCAACATCAAACGGCATTGCGACCAACTAAAGACCCAAGGAATCGCACGCAAATCTTCAATTGCGGTGGACTTCTTGCGTGAAGCAGGACGACTACCAATGTTCAAGCCAGCGATCTCAGAAATGACGGTCGATTCCCAGAAATACTGCTCAAAACCTTCGGTCTCGTACACCATATTCCGATAGGCTTTGAAGGCATTTTCTGATAGAGCTTCCATCGTTTTGAGGAACTCTGGGCGTGGCGCTAATTCCGTATGGGACAGCAAACTCGCCTCCATCGTTGCGGCTGCCAAGACTTCTAAGTTGCGGCGTCCCACTTCTGGATTCGCGTATTTTGCAGTAATGACTTCACCTTGCTCAGTCAAACGAATCTGACCTTGCACCGCACCCGCTGGTTGCGCCAAAATCGCTTGATAGCTAGGACCACCACCGCGACCAACTGAGCCACCACGACCGTGGAATAAACGCAGACGCACTTGATGCTTGGCGAAGATTTCAACCAGATCAATTTCGGCTTTATACAATTCCCAACCAGAGGTTAAAAAGCCGCCGTCTTTATTGCTATCGGAGTACCCGAGCATGACTTCTTGCGCATTATTGCGACTTGCCAGCAATCGAGCATAAGCCGGAATACCAAACAATCTATCCATCGCGGGCGCGCTGTTTTGTAAATCGCCTATGGTTTCGAATAGAGGAATCACATTCACATCGAGGCGGCCTTCCGCTGGATGCAATAGACCAGATTCTTTCAACAACAGAGCGAGCGCCAACATATCGGAAACGCCATCAGTTTTCGAGATAATGCAATTCGGCACCGCGCCTTTGCCGTAACGCTGTTGTGCGGTGCAGGCGGCGCGGTAAATCGCTAGCTCGGATTGAGTCTCTTCTGAATAAATCAAATACGGTGAAGCTAAAGGACGCGATGAACTGATTTCTGCGACCAAGACTTCTATGCGCTGATCTTCATTCAATTCCAAATACTTCATTGTAGGATTGGCCGCTTGCAACAACTCAGCCACCACACGCTCATGCACGTCGGAATTTTGGCGCAGATCAATCGGTGCGAGATAAAAGCCAAACACCCGCACGGCTCGGCGTAAGTGCCGCAAACGTCCGCGCGTAATTCCGATGGAGCCATTTTCGGATAAAGATTGATGAATAATGTCGAGATCCGCCACCAAGTCTTCAGCGCTGGCATACGCATCCGCCAGTCCACATGGTGCGATCACTGCATCTAATCCCAGCAAATTTTTAAAGGTGCTCGCGACACGCGCATACACGCCACTCACTGCCAAACGATATGGTTCATCTGCACGATGAGGAGAATGGTCGGGTGAGCGCTCAGCAAGGGCGACTAACTCCGGCGAGACTTTCACCAGCAAAGTCGCCATCGACAATTGAGAACCAAGCGTGTGTAATTCTTCCAAATAAAACTTAAAAGCGCGCGTGGACTGCATGGTCAAAGTTTTTTCAAGCACGTTGGCAGTCACAAAAGGATTGCCATCACGATCGCCGCCGATCCAACTGCCTAAACGCAGGAAGCTAGGTAATTCGTTTTTTTCAAAACGCTGATCTTTCCTCGCCAACAAATCTTCTAAGCCGGCATACAATTGCGGCAATTCGCGTAAGAACGTGTAGTCATAAAAACTCAAACCATTTTCGACTTCATCGAGTACCGATAATTTTGACATACGCAGCATGCGCGTCTGCCATAACGTGAGAATCGCGCGCTGCAAAGCGTCTTCATTGGCGCGTGACTCTTCGGGAGTCAATTGCATACGATCACGCTCATCCAACAAACGTGTAATCACCATCTGGCAATTCAAAATACTCTTACGCTGGACTTCGGTTGGATGCGCGGTTAACACTGGGCTGACTTCCGCAGTTTGGAAAAATGTGTTCAGGTTATCGAAGGCATTATCGCCAGCGAATAATGTTTCTATGGTGTGCGCCAAGCTGCCGCGACGTGACTTAGAACCCGCAATCAAATGCGCGCGGGTGCGGCGAATATGATGTTGATCTTCGGCCAAATTCACGAGGTGCGAAAAATAACTAAAGGCACGAATCAAATGCGTGGTTTGGTCATTGGTCAAAGTATCCAGCGTATTTTCTAAATCCACACGTGCCGCGACATCAGCATCACGACGAAAGCGTATCGAATTTTGACGCACCGTTTCAATCAGGGAGAACACTTCTTCGCCATGTTGATTACGCACTGTATCACCCAAAATGCGGCCGAGACGGCGGATGTCTTCACGGAGGCTCTGGTCTTTATCGTCAACGAGTTCGTTCATGATCAGCTTTAATTTGTTGTAGAGGTTGTAGAGTAAATGGTAAATAGCAAAAACAAACAGTGTAGGTGAAATACGCCATTAAAAAAGTCAAAACATCTTAACCGAGCTTCTCTCTGATTTTGATCTTGTCGATGTCTCTGCTTCTCAGCGTTGAGGGATGTTGCCTTTTCAATCTTAGGGCGGGTGCAACCCGCGCCGCCAGTAGGTCGTGCACCCGAGAACAAGAGCTTAGCGGCGCAGGTTGCCCCCGCCCTACTTTATGCAATTTTAGCGATGGCGTTTTGTCAGCGCTTTTAACAATCCCTTGGTCGAACTATCGTATTCTTCCTTCACTGCCGCTGGATCGAGGCTGATTAATTGTTGGGCGAGTGATTTGCCTAACTCGACACCCCATTGATCGAAAGCATTGATATCCCAGATGACTGATTGTACAAATACTTTATGCTCGTACAGCGCAATCAAAGCGCCGAGTGAGCGTGGCGTTAATGAATCGAGCAACAGAGTCGATGTTGGACGATTTCCTTCGAACACGCGGGGTGCCAGCATTTTTTCGGGTACGTCGCCCAGTTCTGCGCGCACTTCTTCGATATTTTTTCCCCAGGCCATGGCTTTGGATTGGGCGAAGCAGTTCGCCAACAGCGCTTGATTGTGGCCAGGCAAACCCGCATCATCATCAGCCACCACGATAAAGTCGGTTGGAATAATCGTTGCGCCTTGATGCAGTAACTGGAAGTAAGCGTGCTGTCCGTTGGTGCCAGCTTCACCAAACAAGATCGGTGAGGTGGTGTAGTCAACACGCTGCCCCTCACGCGTGACCGACTTGCCATTGCTCTCCATTTCCAACTGTTGCAAATACGCTGGCAAGCGCGTCATGCGTTGGTGATAAGGTGCAATCGATAAAGCTTGTAAGCCGAGGAAATTGATGTTCCAAACGCCGATCAAAGCCATCAAGACTGGCAAATTTTGTTCTAAAGGTGCTTGGGCAAAATGCAAATCCATCTCGTGCGCACCAGCCAGCATTTCTTCAAAACGATCCGCGCCAACATACAATGCAATCGACAAACCAATCGCGCTCCACATTGAGTAGCGACCACCCGCCCAGTTCCAAAATGGGAACACGTTTTCTTCTGCAATACCAAATGCCGCCGCTGCTTTGACATTGGTACTTAAGGCGACGAAATGCTGGCGAATTTGATCTTCCGGACAACCATGATTGAGCATCCATTCACGTGCCGTACGCGCATTGGTCAAAGTTTCCATTGTGGTAAAAGTTTTGGAAGCCACGACGATCAAGGTCGTTTCGGGATCGGCATTTTCCAAGGAGTCTGCTACATGACGACCATCGACATTCGAAACAAAATGCAAGGATAGATTTTTTTGTGACCAAGGTGCCAAAGCGATGCAGGCCATTTGCGGACCGAGGTCGGAGCCACCGATACCGATATTGATAATCGTGCGTATCGGTTTGCCGGTATAACCGAGCCAACGACCTTCGCGCACTGCATCACTAAAGCTGCGCATTTGCGCTAACACACTGTGCACATCCGCCGCGATATTTTCACCATTGAGCATGAAATTTTCGCCTTTAGGCAAACGCAATACGGTGTGCAAGACGGCACGATTTTCCGTGTTATTAATCGCTTCACCACGCAACATCGCATCACGCCGAGATTCGACTTCTTGCTGACGCGCCAAAGCGAGCAAATTGAGCTTCGCCGTAGTGTCCATGCGCTGCTTGGAATAATCCAACAACATGCCGCAAGCGGAAGCTGAAAAGTGCGTAAAGCGCTGTGGGTCGGCGCGAAACAACTCTTTCAAACTCGGCATATTATTAGCACGCTGCTGCAACAAACACCACAATGGGGTACGAGAAATTGAGATAGCCATGATCAAACAACCTGAGAAAAATTAATTGAAAACCGAACTTCTAAAATTTACTTACCTGCCGCTGCCGCTTGCGCTGCCAATTGTCCAATTGCCGCCCAATCATTACTGCTGATCAAATTGGCAGGACACATCCAAGAGCCGCCTACACACAAGACATTTGATTGCTGCAACAAGGTTGGCGTTGATTCCACTGTGACGCCGCCGGTCAAACAAAATTTCACGTCAGGAAATGGACCGCCTAGGGCTTTGGCCATCTTGACGCTGCCAACGATATCAGAAGGGAATAATTTAACGACGTTAAAACCATTTTCCAACGCCAGCATCAAATCGCTCGCGCTGCCTACACCTGGAAAATAAGGCAAACCGGATTCTGCCGCCGCTTTTGCTAATACGGGCGTAATGCCTGGACTAATCCCAAACGCCGCGCCAGTATTGCGCACAGCATCGAGTTGTGCTGGCGTCAAAATGGTGCCAGCGCCAACCGTCACAGTGGGACATGCTTTCACAACTTCGCGCAAAACCGTCATTGCATTGGGCGTGCGCAAAGTAATCTCTACCGCTGGCAAACCATTTTCCGCCAGCGTCGTTACACAACGTATTGCTTGATCCACGTCATCCGTGACCAAGATGGGTAGCACGCGTACTTGTGCCAATTGAGAAATAATCGCGGCGGTCGTCATAGTCATCATGGTCTCACTTCTAAACGGTAAATTATTAAACTCAAAAAAATTTCACTGATCTATTTACCCCCTCAACGCCGAGGCGCTGAGACGCAGAGTAAAACCTTAAAAGAGAGGTGTTCTCTGTTTTCGATCTTTTCGGCGCCTCTGCGTCTCGGCGTTGAGGGGTTTTAAAATCGATCAAACAAACAAGGTAGAAGCACCTTGCTCTGGTGATGTCACAACACGACGTTGCGCGACAAACAAATCTCTTCCATAGCCATAGCTACTATCGATACTGACAGTTGGGTTAGTCCGTGCTGCCCAGATGGCATCATCGACCAAAGCACGCAATTC
>CAYXJI010000100.1:0-947 GCA_964465175.1 uncultured Burkholderiaceae bacterium
GGAATTAATGAGGCTGTCATCGGCGGCACGATGAAACTATGGGTGATCCGCTCTTTTAGTTGCCGCATGCTGGGCAGGTTCAGATTAAGGTCTAATTCTGGCTGCCCGAACAAAACGATTTGCAATAACTTGTGGTGCGCGGTTTCTAGATTGGAGAAAAGGCGTATTTCCTCTAGTGTATCGAGCGGCATGGCTTGTGCTTCTTCGACGAGCAAGACAACTTGTTTGCCATTAATGTGTTTTGCAATCAAATCTTGATGTAATAGTCGAATCACTTCGTCGGGGCGTTTTCCCTCGGTTGGAATAGCCAGTTCGCCAGCGATGGTAAATACCACCTCTTCGCGGCTCAAAGTGGGGTTGACTAAGTAAATAACCTCGACATGCGCCGGCATTAAGCCTTCTAACATGCGACACAACATGGTTTTGCCGCTGCCCACTTCGCCAGTCACTTTGATGATGCCTTCGCCATGCGTCACCGCATAAATTAAAGCATCGAGAATATCACCGCGCTTACTTCCGGAGTAAAAGAAGGCGGGGTTGGGGGTAATGCTGAATGGGGATTGGTTCAGGCCAAAATGAGAATGGTACATAGAAGCTAAGGTCTGTTGTCCAAGTGCAGGGATTATAAACATTTCTCTTGGTAAGCATACGTGCTATCGCTGAGATTTGTGGGTTTTTAGCGCTTCCTTGTTGTTTCTCTACCGTCTATTTCTTAGCCTGTGCGTCTACACTATGCAAAAATGTTGACGTCCTTTTTGATTGTCGTGATGGATTTGGCCTTTTTAACTTCAAGCAATTTACTCTTGTGGCGTTTCGATTCGCTTAAAATACTTTGCATGAATGAACTTGAAAAGAAAAAACGATAGGATAATGGCGCTCAACGTGTAGTCTTCGTTCTGCCATCCACTTTCCGTATTTAGCAATTTGCAGCAATTTTTCTGGATAAT
>CAYXJI010000100.1:957-9553 GCA_964465175.1 uncultured Burkholderiaceae bacterium
TTATGACCTCTATGCTATTTTCTATGCCTTATTTATTGAAGGCGCAAGCCACCCGTGCTAGGCGAGTGATTTATGCTTTGCTCGGTTTATTCGTCAGCGCTATGCTATTGGCATCTTGTGGCGGTGGTGCAGGTACGGTTGGTACCTCGACAGGCAAAACCTTTTATACCACGGCGCCGAGCTCTATTGCTATCGCGGTCGGTAGCGCCGCCAGTTACGAAATTGGCGGGGGTACAGCCACTTATAAGGCTAGTACCAGCAATGCGGGTGTAGTGAGCGTGGAAGTCAAAGCCACGACCTTGAGCATCAAAGCCCTAGCAAATGGCACTGCGCAAATTGTGCTCAGTGATGCGACAGGTGCGCAGCTAAGTGTGAATGTGGTCGTTGGAACTGGAACCTCCACGGTGGACTTGTTTGTAACTGCGCCGAGCGCACTAGCCATTGCGCCAGGCATGTCCAGCAGTTATGTGATTGGCGGTGGTAAGCCAGCTTATTTTGTGAGTAGTAGCAATGCGGCAGTCGCGACAGTCGGCATTAATAATAACAATTTTTTCATATCGGGAATTAAGCCAGGCACTGCGCAAATTATTATCATAGATAGCACTGGTACAGCGGTCAGCGTCAACGTTACTGTCGGGAGTAGTAGCGCGGCAGTGCCTTTGTACCTGACAGCCGCAGGAACAATTGATGCTGCAATTGATGAGCTCAATGACTTTATGGTGGGTGGCGGCACTGGGCCTTACGTTGTGACGAGTAGTAATAAGCGCGTCGCTACTGTAGCGTTGACGGGTAATGCCGTTGTAGTTAAGGCGATGGCGAAAGGCTCTGCTCAAATTACAGTATTTGATGCAGTGGGCGCATCGGTAAGTACGACCCTAGTGGTAGATCTTGTCGTCAATGCGATTCCTCTATATGTCGCAGCGCCAACAGCTGTGACTATGGCGCCTGGTGCTAAAGCGGTTTATAGCGTTGGTGGGGGGAATGTGCCGTATGAAGCTACTAGTAGCAATGTCACCGTGGCGAAAGCAGAGATTTCCAACAATGTCTTAACGATCAATGCGGTGGCGGCTGGTACGGCGCAGATACTGGTGTTTGATGCAAACGGGGTATCCGTTTCGGTGGCGCTGACAGTCGGCGCAGGTGGTAGTGGTACGAGCACACTCTACACCACAGCAGGGACAGGCGTGGTGATGTCAAAAGGCACTAGCAATACTTATAAGATCGGTGGTGGCAAAGCACCGTATATTGCAACCAGTAGTAATACCAGTGTCGTCACCGTGCCTTCCGCTGTGAGTGGCGTAGACGTGACGGTCACGAGTGTCGCAGTGGGTTCTTCACAAGTGACAATTTATGATGCGAATGGTAACTCTGTTAATTTTAGCGTGACGGTAAGTGCCGGTGATGGCGGCGTCGACTTGTTTACCACTGCGGGAAATAGCCTTACTTTGGCAGTAGGTACAGCAGGTACTTATGTCATAGGCGGCGGCGCGGCTCCCTATTCAGTGACCAGTAGTAATGCTGGTATTGTGACCGCTAAAGTTGTCGACAACACGAGCTTGGAACTTACTCCAATGGCGGTGGGGAGTACCCAGGTCACCGTGTATGATAGTAGTGGTGCTTCGGTATTGATTGGGGTCGCCGTGGCAGCGACAACGACAGGGCCGATTGAGGTGCAACCAAATGGTGCAAGTGGTAATGTTGGTGATGCCTTGAAATTCTTGCTTAGCGGTGGTACGTCTCCTTACACCGTTACCGTGAATAATACGAATATTGCCAAAGTGGAAGCGGCCTCGGTGACAAGTACAGGTTTTACTGCCGACTTGTTAAATGTTGGTAGCACGACATTGGTAGTCAAAGATGCTGCTGGGCAGGTGCAGTCGATCAGCTTAAGTGTCAGTCAAATCAATACAACGCTACGTCTATCGCCGAATAACGTATTGTTGAGTGAAGATAGTGTAAGTACCGTTGATTTGAATGTTTTTGGCGGCACCGGTCCCTATCGCGCCTTTACCAGTGATCAAACTTTAACCGGCGTGAGTGTGGCCGGTAGTGTCTTGAGTGTAGGTCTTGGAACGAACTTGAATCGATGCATTAATCCGGTTGATAGTGGTGGAGTGCGGGTGCCAAATGGGACCTTTGATGTAACCATTATGGTGCTCGATAGTTTGGGTGCGTCTGCAACCTCGGTATTGACGATTAAGGACAATGGTCGTGGTACCGGCAGCTTTGCAAATCAGCCGCTGCCATTCACTGCACCTTGTCAGTAAAGTGTAGTTAGGCTCGATTTGAATAGCCACTTTGTTTGGTTTTGCAAGCGCAGTGGCTAAATTGATGACTGATTAAGGAGGTTAGTGGATTTTTTTCGCTAGCCTCTTTTTGCTTCGATAAGTCCACGGGTGGCTGCGTAATGCGGTGCGCTGATCGATACGCAGACTCAAATCAACAGCTCGCAATACTTGTGCAACGCTCTCTTGCAATAACTTAAGCGGCTATCATTCACAAAATTGTGCTTGTTATTGCTCGATAGCAAGTGCTCGCTGACTGTAACATTTCCTCCCTCCTACAGCGTTTTTCCCATTTATTTAAACACATGGGTACAGCTGATATCCTACTTTCAGTATCTTTCGTAAGTCTCTAATTTATTGAGATATTCTTCCTGGTCTAGGTTTAACTAGTTGCGCTAAGTCATTGACTTTATTCATTAATTTCACATTACACATGTAAATTCGCTTGACCATGCTCAAGTCATCCTCTAAAGTGGGGAAATGTGTGAAAAAGTGTTTTTTTGTGGCGTAAATTTGTAAGTCATGAAATGACGTAACTTCTCTAAAGCTCTCTCTCGAAAGTAAGGCCAACACCGTGTTTCAAGGCGCGTCAGCACTCAATTTAGATGCAAAAGGCAGGATGTCTATCCCGGCCCGGCATCGTGACGCGCTCGCCTTGCAATGCGAGGGTCGCGTCACCTTGACTCGTCATCCGCATGGTTGCCTCTTACTTTTTCCTCGCCCAACTTGGGAATCGCATCGCGAACAGATCGCCGCATGGCCGATGGCAGCGCGTGCTTGGCAACGTATTTTTCTTGGTAATGCTTCTGATGTTGAAATGGATGGTTCTGGTCGTATTTTGGTGTCGCCTGAATTGCGTAATGCGGTTGGCATGCAGCGCGATGTCATGCTGCTCGGCATGGGCTCGCACTTTGAAATTTGGGATGCGGCCAAGTTGGCTGAAAACGAAGCACAGGCCATCGCTGGTGGTATGCCTGAAGCCCTCAGTAATTTTTCTTTCTGATAGCGCGTCATGACAGTCAATCATCAGGAAGCATTCATACACCACACGGTGTTGTTGGACGAGGCAGTTAACGCGCTCGATATACAAGGTGCGCGTGCCAACGCAGTCTTCGTCGACGGCACGTTTGGACGGGGCGGCCATAGCCGCAAAATTTTGAGTCAACTTGGTCCTCAAGGTCGACTGATTTCCTTTGATAAAGATTTATACGCAATTGCCAATGCGCAGCAGATTACGGATGCGCGTTTTCTTATTGTGCACGACAGTTTCGCCACGATGTCCGAGGCCTTGCAGGAGCAAGGCGTGGCTAAAGTGGATGGTATTTTGATGGATCTTGGCATCTCTTCACCGCAAGTGGATGATGCTGAGCGAGGTTTTAGCTTTAGAAATGATGGTCCATTAGATATGCGTATGGATACCACGCGTGGCATTTCTGCTGCAGAGTGGTTGGCGCATGAAGACGAACAAAAAATTAGAGAGGTGATAGAAAATTATGGGGAAGAACGGTTTGCTTTTCAGATTGCAAAGGCGATTGTTGCTCGCCGGGCGAGCGAGTCCATTTCAAGTACTCGGCAGCTTGCCGAACTCGTCGCACACGCCGTCAAAACTCGCGAGAAGGGCAAAGACCCGGCAACTCGCACCTTTCAAGCTATACGGATTTTCGTCAATAAAGAGCTTGAAGACCTCGAGATCGGTTTAGCCGCGGCTTACGAAAGTTTGGCACCCGGTGGTCGCATGGTGGTGATTAGTTTTCATTCACTAGAAGACCGCATCGTGAAGCAATTCTTTGCGTCGAAAGCAAAAGTTGTGCAACCGGATCGTCGCTTGCCGATTCGTGACGCTGATTTGCCTAAGCCGCAAATGCGCTTAATTTCTAGGATCAAGCCGAGTGAAGAAGAAGTGCTGCGTAACCCGCGTGCTCGTTCCGCCATCATGCGTGTTGCCGAGCGTGTAGTTGAGCGTGCGCCAGGAGAAGCGTAATGGGTACACGCTTGAATATTTTACTGGGTGTGGCTTTGGTGTTGTGTGCTTTGACGCTGATCAATTCACAGTATCAAGCGCGTCGTTTGTTCATTGAATTAGAACGCGCGCAGACTTTAAGCAAACAGTATGAAGTGGAATGGACGCAGCTAAAACTTGATCAATCCACGTTCGGCAAGCACTCTCGCATTGAGACGGTCGCCAATCAAGAATTGGGCATGGTTCATGTGACGCCTGATCGCACACAATATTTGACTGCCGAGGTGGTCAAATGAGTCGCACGAGCTCAAACTCAAATTCTAGAACCGCTGCAGGTAAAGGTGTGTCATTTTCATCGAGTCCGGTGTTGGAAGTGAAATTGCCGGTGTGGCGTTCTCGTTTTTTATTGTTCCTCTTGTTTGCTGCTTTCTTAGCCTTGATGACACGCGCTCTGTATTTGCAAGGCATGACGACTGACTTTTTGCAAAAACAAGGTGCGAACCGTTATGCCCGAACACTAGAGCTGTCCGCAACACGCGGCAAAATAACTGATCGTCATGGCCAGGTATTGGCATCATCGCTACCTGTTAGAGCTGTCTGGGCGATTCCCGAAGATGTCTTGGATGCGCCAGATGCCAAGTTACGCGAATTAGCATCGATCTTAGAAATGACCGAAGCGGAGTTAAGAAAAAAACTGGATTCAGATCGTCAATTCGTTTATCTAAAACGTCAAGTCGAGCAGGTCGCAGCCGATAAGGTGGTCGCGCTCAAGATACCCGGCATCGAAACCCGTAAAGAATATAAACGCTTTTACCCAGAAGGCGAGGTGATGGCGCATGTGGTTGGATTTACCAACGTGGAAGACAAAGGGCAAGAAGGTATAGAGCTGGCCTCTGAAAAAAATTTGGCAGGAAAAACGGGCAGTCGCCGCGTGATCAAAGATCGCCTAGGCCGTATTGTGGAAGACATAGGCTTGAGTCGACAACCACATGACGGCAAAGATCTCAAGTTGTCAATCGATAGCAAAATCCAATATATCGCTTATACCCATGTAAAAGATGCGGTCGAAAAATTTAAAGCCAAAGCTGGTGCTGCGGTCGTATTGGATGTGCAAACTGGCGAGGTGTTAGCGCTGGTGAATTTGCCGACTTACAACCCGAATGATCGCTCAGTGCTGACTGGTGCGCAATTGCGTAATCGCGTGATCACCGATACGTTCGAGCCAGGTTCGACCATGAAACCCTTTACCGTTGCGTTGGCATTGGAAACTGGTCGTGTCACACCCGACACCGTGATACAAACGGCACCGGGCGCGATGACGATAGGCTCGCAGACTATTCATGATGCGCACAAACAGGGCGCCTTAACGGTCGCCGGTGTGATTCAAAAATCCTCGAACATCGGTACTGCAAAGATTGCGCTACAAATGCCTCCGAAAGAAATGTGGGAAATGTTCGCGACCTTGGGTTTTGGGCAGCAGCCGAATATTGGTTTTCCCGGCGCAGTAGCGGGCCGTATGCGCAATTTCAAAACATGGAAACCTATCGAACAAGCGACCATTAGTTACGGCCATGGTTTGTCGGTTTCTTTGTTGCAGATTGCGCGCGCTTATATGATTTTTGCACGCAAAGGCGACACGATTCCTCTCACCTTTCAACAATCTACGGAACGACCTGTCGGCACGCGCGTGATTTCAGAAGCAACCGCGATGAAAATGCGTGAGATGTTGGAAAGTGTAACGCAGCCGGGTGGCACGGCAACGCAAGCGCGAGTGCCAGGTTATCGCGTTGCGGGCAAAACTGGGACTGCCCACAAAATTGAGGGCGGTCGTTATGTGAATAAATATTTGAGCGATTTTGTCGGCTTCGCCCCAGTCTCTAATCCTCGCATTATTGTCGCCGTGTTGTTGGACGAACCTAGCAATGGCGTGTATTACGCAGGTTCGGTAGCGGGTCCAGTTTTTGCGGCAATTACCGCCAATGTTTTACGTTCTATGAATGTGGTACCAGATTCTTCTGTCATGAATATTATCCCTGAACCTAGTGTACCGGAGGCATTGTAATGCGCATCCTCAACAAGCCCGATGCACAAATATCGGAGATCGTCGCATGGTTGCGGGCCAATGTGTCGGATGCCGCGAAGGCGCATTTAACATCGGATTCGCGCGAGATCATGCAAGGCGATGTCTTTTTCGCGTTGCCGATTGCTGCGGGCAATGTTGGTCATGCAGGCAAAGGCGATGGCCGCACTTTTATTCAAAATGCGATTGAACGTGGCGCAGCTGCCATCGTGTATGAGAAAAATGATGCGCAAATCTTGAACGATATCAGCGTGCCCCATTTGGCAGTCACAGGCTTAATCGACCTATTGGGTGCGATTGCTAGTGCTTGGTATGGTGAGCCTGATCGCGATATGTTCAGTGTCGGCGTGACTGGTACTAATGGAAAAACTTCTTGCTCGCAATGGTTGGCTAAAGCTTTGTCGCTGCACGGTAAGCCTTGTGCAGTGATCGGCACTTTGGGTGTGGGTACTTATCGTGATGGCATGATCGCGAGTCTGCAAGAAACAGGCTTTACGACGCCCGATGCAATTCAGCTACAGCGGCGTTTGGCTGCCTTGAAAAAAAATGGTGCAGCTGGCCTGGCTATCGAAGCTTCATCAATAGGCTTGCATCAAGGTCGCTTAAACGCCTTGCATTTTGACGTCGCCTTATTCACGAATTTGACGCGCGACCATCTTGATTACCACGGAACTATGGAAGCTTATGCTGCGGCAAAAGCAGCCCTGTTTCAATGGCCAGGTTTGCAAGCGGCTGTGATTAATGCAGATGATGCTTTTGGTGTTGAAATGTTGCAAAAACTTTCTGCAATGCAGTCAGAGCCTGAGCTGAAATTGCTTGCTTATTGTATTGATAGCACGGTGGATTTAAGCGTTCCAACTTTGCGCGCCAGCGCGTTGAAGACAACACATACAGGTACTCAATTCTGTATTGAATCTCCGTACGGAAATGGCGTCGTCAAAACGCAGACCATAGGCCGATTTAACGTCAGCAATGTGCTGGGTGTTTTGGGCGTTTTATTAATGCGTGGCATCGTCTGGGAGCGAGCCATTGCGACCATAGAAAAATTAAAGTCGGTGCAAGGGCGCATGCAGCAACTTGGCGCTGCCGGGCAAGCTATGGTGGTAGTGGATTATGCACATACACCCGATGCCCTAGAAAAAACTTTAGAAACTTTGCAGCAAGTTGCGCTCGAGCGCCAAGGTAATTTGTGGTGTGTATTCGGTTGCGGCGGAGATCGTGATCCCGGTAAGCGTCCACAAATGGGCAAGATTGCGCAAATGGCGCAGCACGTGGTGGTCACGAGTGATAATCCGCGCACCGAAGCACCCGCACAAATTATTCAAGATATTTTGCAAGGTATGGATGGTACGCCACAGGCGATAGAAGATAGAGCTAGTGCGATTTTGTATGCAGTAAAACATGCGCAAGTAAATGACGTGATTCTGATCGCAGGCAAAGGGCATGAGACCTACCAAGATATCAATGGAAAAAAATGGCCGTTTTCTGATGAAGAGCACGCATTGCTAGCACTTGCCACGGTGGCGACTCATAGTACGATGCGGAGAACCACATGATCCAATGTTCCTTATCTGCACTCCAAAAAGTAGTTGCTAATTCTGTTGTTACGGCAGATGCACAATGTATCGGTTTGAGTACCGATAGTCGCCAAGTCGCCGGCGGTAATGTTTTCTTGGCTTTACGCGGTGAGACTTTTGATGCACATGATTTTTTAAATGAGGTCGTGCAGGCCGGTGCTGTTGCCGTTATCGCTGAGCGTATTCCTGCTGATTTTCCTGTGCCTGCTTTGATTGTGCCGGACAGCAAATTAGCCTTGGCAGCGATTGCCACGTATTGGCGTGCGCAGTTTAATTTGCCCGTGATTGCTGTGACGGGGAGTAATGGTAAAACCACGGTGAAAGAAATGATCGCCGCCATTCTGTTGGCACAGTTTGGTCGTGATCATATGATTTCGACCAAAGGCAATCTAAATAATGAAATCGGCGTTCCACTCACGGTGTTTCGCCTGCAGCCACAACATCAGGCTGCCGTATTAGAGCTGGGAATGAATCATCCTGGTGAGATCGCAGTGCTCAGTCAGATCGCGCAAGCTAACGTTGCCTTGGTGAATAACGCGCAGCGCGAGCATCAAGAATTTATGCAAACCGTGGAAGCGGTGGCGCGTGAAAACGGCGCTGTGATCGAGCACTTGGCACCCAGCGGTACAGCGGTGTTTCCGGCAGACGATGCGTACACGCCGCTGTGGCGCACGCTGGCAGGTGCGCGCCCCGT
>CAYXJI010000100.1:9563-10911 GCA_964465175.1 uncultured Burkholderiaceae bacterium
GGTCGCGATTGAAAATGGTGCAGTGATTCAAAGCCTGCAAGCAAACGGTATTGCCGTGTTTCCTTTTGCTGATACCTATTCCTCAATTTGGCGTGAATTTGCCGCAGATCGCAAGACCATCACCTTTGGTCTAAGTGCAATGGATGGAGCGACGCAAAGACAAGCCGACGTGCATGCGCGTTTTGTGCCGCAAACATTCGGTAGCGAATTGCAGATGTCGATCTTGGGCGACATAGTGACGGTGCAATTGGCCGCAGCGGGCCAACATAATGTCTTGAATGCTTTAGCAGCAGCAGCGTGCTGCAAAGCGATAGGCGTCTCTAATGCAAAAATTGTCGAAGGCCTGCAAGCTTTTACGCCGGTGTCTGGACGTTTGCAAGCGAAACAGGCCGCAGCCGGCGCCATGCTGATTGATGATACTTACAATGCCAATCCGGATTCTGTCAAAGCGGCGATTGATGTTCTAGCGGCAGCAAAAAACACGACTACTTTGGTACTTGGTGACATGGGGGAAGTGGGTGCTGATGGTGCTGCATTTCATCAAGAAGTCGGTCTGTACGCCAACAATCATGGCCTCCATCATTTGTTCACCTTGGGTCATC
Source organism: uncultured Burkholderiaceae bacterium (assembly GCA_964465175.1). Taxonomy (GTDB): domain Bacteria; phylum Pseudomonadota; class Gammaproteobacteria; order Burkholderiales; family Burkholderiaceae_D; genus Undibacterium. The sequence goes on from CAYXJI010000100.1 coordinate 10,166, forward strand.
TAGCCCAAGCATCGACGCAAGCATTTGGTGATGGCGCGCAGCATTGCGAAGACTTAGTACAGCTTTTAGCGAATTTGCAAAGCAAGGCACAGGCGGGGAATACGATTTTAGTAAAAGGCTCGCGTTTCATGAAAATGGAACGTGTTGTCACCCATTTGCTTAGCGCAGCGTTGGCGCCATAAAACAAAAAACAAAAAACGAAATTAGGAAAAATATTATGTTGCTTTGGTTGGCAGAATTTTTTAAACAAGACATCGGCTTCTTCCGCGTGTTCGGATTTATCACCTTCCGAGCAGTGTTGGTCAAGCCGTGCGTACTGATGGCCCACAAACCCATTTGATTAAATCCGGCACGCCCACGATGGGTGGTGCTTTGGTACTGATCTCGATTGGTATTTCTACTTTGTTGTGGTCCGATCTGAGTAATCGATTTGTGTGGGTCGTGTTGATCGTAACTTTGGGTTTTGGTGCGGTGGGTTGGGTCGATGATTACCGTAAAGTGGTTTATCGTGATCCTAACGGGATGGCTTCACGTGAAAAATTCTTTTGGCAATCGCTCATTGGTATTGTGGCAGCGGTGTATCTAGCCTTCTCCGTATCTGCGCCAACCAATACCAAAGTCATGGAGCTTTTTTTGGCGTGGGTGCAATCGGGCTTCAGTATGGATTTGCCACCTAAGGCAGATTTGATTATTCCCTTTGTGAAGAGTTTTAATTATCCGCTCGGCGTTTGGGGTTTTATCGCTTT
>CAYXJI010000101.1:0-7318 GCA_964465175.1 uncultured Burkholderiaceae bacterium
AAAAAAAGCGGCGGCTAAGCCAGCCGCAAAAAAGGCCGCAGCGAAGCCGGCAGCAGCTAAGCCAGCAGCAACGCCAGTTGCAGCGAAACCTGCCGCTAAGCCAGCCGCAAAAAAAGCAGCAGCTAAGCCAGCCGCTAAGCCTGCGGCAGTCGTAGCAGCACCAGAAGCAAAAACAGTGGTAAGTCCAACAGCAGCTTGGCCTTTCCCAACTGGCACTCGTCCAGCGTAATATTCTTACTTGGACGCCTGGTTATATTCAGGCACAATACCCACTGTGTGTTAATCACCCAGTGGGTTTTTTTTTGAGGATATGGACATGTTGTTTGAGATGTTTAGTTTTGTTATCGAGATCGTGGCGGGGATATTTGCTGGTTTTCTTTTATTACGGTTTTGGATGCAAGCACTTAGAATCCGTCCACCTGGTTCACTGGGGCAGGCCATTTTTCAAATCACGGATTGGTTGGTGCGACCGATACGCCGCGTCATACCAGGGTTCCTTGGCTTGGATTGGGCGAGTTTGATCGCGGCTTTTCTCGTATCGTTTCTGTCTTATCTATTGGAATCTCTTTTAAGTGGGCAGTTCAATATTGCTTTAATTGTGCTCTTATCAGTGGTTCGACTTTTGCAGTGGATTATTTATGGCTTGATGGCCTTGCTGGTATTTGAAGCGATTTTGAGTTTCGTTAACCCTTATGCGCCCTTAGCGCCCGTGATTCGCGCATTAAATCAACCACTCTTGGCGCCACTACGTCGCTTTATTCCGCCCATTGGCAGCATCGATTTTTCACCTTTTGTGGCTTTAATTCTTTTGCAGTTGTTGAGCCGTCTACTAATCTCTATGGTGCCGCGTTTATATTTTTACGTGGTGTGATTGATTTAAGCGCATCGTCTGCACCTTGATCGTTGTGAACTCTCCGGAAGGATTTTCTATGTATCGTCCCGTTTCTTGTGTCTCCCTATTGCTCGCTTTAAGCGCAGTAACTACTTATGCTCTCCCCGTGTCTGCCCAAGAGATCGAGCAACGCACTGGCCTCGGTGATCAGCGCGAAGTCGCTGTCACTATTTACAATGAGAATCTGGCCTTGGTCAAAGATACGCGCAAGCTAACTTTAAAGCGTGGCGCATCCAATTTAGCCTTTCGCGATGTGAGCGCCAGAATGCGACCAGAAACGGCACTCTTACGCAGTATCTCGGCGCCAGGTAGCTTGTCGGTGTTAGAACAAAATTTTGATTTTGATCTGCTCACGCCGCAAAAATTATTGGAGAAATATGTAGGACAAAACGTCAATGTCGTGCGCACCAATCCAGCTACTGGCGCGGAGACAACGGAAGTGGCACAAGTCTTAGCCGCCAATGAGGGTGTGGTATTGAAAATTGGCAATCGTATCGAAACTGGGCTGCCGGGTCGTATCGTCTATAACGATGTACCGAGTAATTTGCGCGACCGCCCAACCTTGGTCATGTCGCTCAATAACACTAGCAGCGCGACGCAAGATGTTGAGTTGAGCTATCTGACCGGTGGTTTGGCGTGGAAGGCCGATTATGTAGTGGAGCTCAATTCGGCAGAAGATAAATTAGATATCTCTGGTTGGGTTACCTTAACCAATACCAGTGGTGCTAGCTATCGCAATGCCAAATTGCAGTTGGTCGCAGGTGACGTGAATCAAGTCAAACAAAGAGTCGTGGTTACGGGGTCTAGTGTCAGAATGATGGCGCCAGCACCTGAAGCAAAGATGGATAGTATGGCGGAAGAATCTTTATTCGAATATCACTTATATACGCTCAATCGTCCTACAACAATTGCAGAAAATCAAACCAAACAAGTCGCTTTGTTGAACGCATCGGCCGTGCCTGCGCGTAAGGAGTTCTTGTTAAAAGGCGATGCTTATTATTATCAGAGCAGCGCTGGCGAGTTAGGGCAAAAGATGAAGATAGGTGCTTTCATTGAATTTGAGAATAAAGAAAGCGCGCAGCTGGGCATGCCTTTACCTAAAGGCGTGATCCGTGTGTACAAAAAAGACAGCAATGGCAATGCGCAGTTTATTGGTGAGGATAATGTTGATCACACGCCCAAAAATGAAAAAGTAAGATTGAAACTCGGCGATGCGTTTGACGTGACCGCTGACAAAAAACAAACCGACTTCAAGAAGATTGCAGGTACGTCTAAGTACAATTATATTTTTGAGAGTGCCTATGAGATTACTTTGAAAAATGCAAAAAAAGAAGCGGTCACAGTGACGGTGCAAGAGCCGGTGCCAGGTGATTGGCAAATCCTCAGCGCTAGCCATCCGCATGTAAAAGGCGCAAGTAATACCGCCGTGTGGAAAATTAATGTACCCGCCGAAGGCAGTAGTAAATTGGTCTATCGGACCCAGGTTCGTTACTAAGGCATCAGATGATCTAGACGTAATTCAGCGTAAATTAGTCTCCTTCATGGCAAAAACCTCCACAGTAGTTTGTGGAGGTTTTTTTATATTGAGTTTTTTGTTGGTTTATTTGCGTGGTTTTAGTTCTGTGTTCGTACTATTTTCGCAAAATTTGTCGATCTCCGTAAAACTTTGAGTTAGACTAGAAACTCCTTCTTGCATATAGGTGTGATATGTCAGCAGAATATTCTAAGATTCGCTTAATTACGCGCAGTGATTTTGATGGTTTAGTCTGTGCGGTATTACTGAAGCATCTCAACTTAATTGATGATATTAAGTTCGTCCATCCCAAAGATATGCAGGATGGCAAAGTAGAAGTGAATGAGAGGGACATCACGACCAATTTACCCTATGTGGATGGGGTTCATCTCGCATTTGATCATCACTTTTCCGAAACTTTACGCAATCCGGGTGAGCGCACTAATCACATTATTCATCCAGAAGCGCCGTCGGCCGCGCGCGTGGTGTTTGACCATTATGGCGGTCATGCTGCCTTTCCTCTTGAATGGGATGAAATGATGGCAGCGGTCGATAAAGGTGATGCCGCTCAATTTAATCGCGATGAAGTATTGAACCCTGAAAAATGGGATCTGCTGAATTTTCTCATGGATGCCCGTACTGGCTTAGGGCGCTTCCGTGAATTCCGTATCTCAAATTACAATCTGATGATGGATTTGATTGACTACTGTCGCGATCACCGCATCGAACAGATTATGCAGTTGCCCGACGTCATAGAGCGCGTCGAAATCTACCAAGAGCACGCGATCAAATGTAAAGAGCAAATTCAGCGATGTTCCACTATCCACGGCAATCTAGTGGTGCTCGATTTGCGCAATGAAGAAGTCATTTTCGCCGGAAATCGTTTTGTGATTTACGCCATGTTTCCCGAGATTAATATCTCTATCCATGTTCTCTGGGGATTAAAACAGCAAAATACCGTCTTTGCCACGGGCAAGTCGATTTTAAATCGCAGTTCAAAAACCAATATTGGCGCCTTGATGCTGGAATACGGCGGTGGCGGTCACGAAAATGCCGGTACTTGCCAAGTTGAAAATGACAAAGCAGAGCAGGTGTTGGCGACTTTGGTGCGGCGCATTAATTCAGATGGCTAAGTGAGCGGATTGCGCATTAAAAAAAGACGGTTCATACGTGGGCCGTTTTTTTTATTGAGCGCCTATCTTCTATGCGAAGTACAAAATCCCGCTAAAGACTGGGCACTTCGCTGTTGCCTCTACCCAATCGAGAATAGCGAAGTTTTCCAAAAAATTAGGCCAGAATCAATTTGACTGACAGTGTCCGTGGTGCCTCAGCCTGAGATACGTCCGTGCTTAAAGCGAGGAGTCGGTCGATATTCGGATGCTTGCCCGGAAAGGCTATCGCATCCGTTGTGTGTTCGGCGTAAATGAGTAAACCTTTTTCTGCGGCGGCACGATTGATCTCGCCAAACTCCTGAAACAAAGCATGATAAACACGCACACTACCGGCTGAACCTGGCTTGTTTTCTATCCGCGCGGTCATCTCATCCGCCGTGAATAATTCTATAGCGGCCAAATGATCGATAGTCGGAAGAGTGGAGAGTATTTCACTAAATTGCATACAGAGTCCTTAGAAAATTTGGGTTAACGACATGGTCGTTCGCTGCCGAGTTTTGAGATGCGTTATGGTAAGTAGTCATGCGCACAAACACAAGTCAAAAACGTCGATCGGTTTCAGAATTTGACGTATAGTGGGTCTGCGTCGATTTTTAGTTAAAGTCGCGCAGCACTGCACCTGCTGCAGTGATACACCATCGCATTTCTTTAAACTCTTTGAGGTAGTGGCGACAAGGTGTCGTGCAATATGGTTTACGTTCCAGTATCAAAATTTTTTTCACATACCAGGATAAGCAGATGAACCCAAAAAAAATCGCCGCATTGATGGAGACACTGATACTCACGTGCAGCCGCCAATTTCGTTTTAATCCACGCCGCGTGAGCGCAGATATGCGTTACAAAGGTACCCAAGGCGAGGGAAAAAACTTGGTTCATGTGTTCAAAGATATTCATACGCATTCACAAATCGATCTTGATTCGCGCTCAATGGCCATCTTGCGTGAGCAACATGGTGAGACGCCGCATTGGGATGACGCTGAAAAAAAACGTTACTGTCAGACCGATGCCGAAATCGATGCCGAGTTAGCTGCCAAACAAGCGCAATTGGCGCTTGCCAAAACCAGCTCGCTTTACCAAGATCATCGTGAACATTGGCTGTCACTTTTCAAAGGAAGCCCGCATTACCAAGAAGGTCGGCCGACCGCTCGCGAAGCGGTAAGCGCACAAGTTGAGCAACTGAGCGAAGCAAAAGATCCGCGCCTAGTCGAATTTGCTACCCAGATGCAAACCAATGATCGCGATCAGTTAGCGCACCTGTTGCTAGCACTATGCAATCTCGAACGCGCCGCGCCGATGGAAAAAACACTCGTTTAGTTGCTGTCGCATTCACCAACGCAAACGAGTCAATGATCGCTTCGACCAGAATGCCAAATTACGAAACTATCCCGACTGTACGGCTTAGGTTAAGATACTGCCTTTTCCCATATTCAAACTGAGAGCAGCAACATGAACATCGATAAAGACAGCGCAGTCACCATCCGCCTCACCGTCGTTGACGGCAAAGGCAAAGTCTTAGAAAGCGGCAAAGCCCCAGTCGCTTACTTACATGGCTATGACAATTTATTGCCAAAAATCGAAGAGGCTTTGCAAGGTCAAGAGATTGGCTTTAAAGCCACGATGAATCTAGGCCCAGAAGATGCCTTTGGCGTGCGTGATGAAAGTTTGCTTAGAACGATTGCTAAAAAAGACTTTCCACCCGGCGTCAAAGTCGGCGGCATGATGGAAGGCTACAGCGAAAGCGGCGAAGAGATGGTCTACACCGTCCTCAAGATTAAAGGCGATCAAGTCATGTTAGACGGTAATCACCCACTAGCTGGCAGCTCGCTCAAGGTCAACGTACAAGTCTTAGACATCCGCGCCGCCACTCCTGAAGAAATCGCCCACGGCCATGTACATGGTGAACACGGACATCATCATTAATTTTTAAAAATTTGCGCAAAGATGTTGATCCTCATCTTTGCGCGAAATAAACAATATATGCAGCGATTTATTGACTGCAAAAGTCCAGTTAGTCCTCACTGATATTGTCATGCGATTTGCACGGAAACATCCCATTCATCTCATCAAACGAGATATGACTTGCGAATAAATTTGCGACATTTTGATGATGTAAGAATTGACCGGCTAGCAAGCGAGTATGCTCATAGGCGCTTTGAAAAAAAGCAGGGCCAACACTAATCCTACGCACGCCAGCGGAAGTGAAATCGGAAATCGAAGGCATATTGGGCAGCACCATAATGTTAAGTGGCATAGAAATCGAACAAGCCATTTTTTCCACGTCTTCTAAACAAATTAGTCCGGGCACAAAGCCGGAGTTTGCACCCGCTTGATGATATTGCCGTAAGCGCTCAATACTCATATCGACGGCTGCGGCACCATGCGCAAGTTGCCGCAAAAAGACATCAGTTCTGGCATTGATAAATAAGTCGGTAGCGCCCAGATGTTGGCGAATGGTAGTGATTTTCTTACTGAGTAATGTGGATGTTTGAGCGCCATCTTCAATATTAATACCTACAACACCTGACTGCGCCAACTCGCAGACCAAATGCGCGACCTCCGCTGCAGAAGTGCTATAGCCATCTTCGATGTCCACGCTAAGCGGGATATCGATGACGCGCATGATACGACCGATAGCAGACAGCAGCTCATGTCGTGGCAACGCGCCACCATCTTGGTAACCGAGCGACCACGCTAAAGCGGCGCTAGACGTAGCCAATGCCTTTGCACCTTCACGTTGGCACAGCGCTGCACTGGCAGCATCCCATACATTGGGCAGTAAAAAAGAAGAAGTCGAAGCATGTAAATTTTGAAATTGAGTAAAAGCGTTGGTTGTCATGGTGATCCAAGAATTGATGTTTTGATCAATGTAAAAAGTAAGGGAATGCCATATTATTGAACTGAGGTCGATATTTATCGCCATTTTCGGACTACTATCTGAATAACTGACAAGATCACGATGCCAAAGAACCTGCGAGCAGCAGCGCAGAAAGGAGGTGTGCGATGTCCATTTGTATTGGATCGCCATGTGCATATGGCGGTGTCGAAGCGATGCGCGCCTACCAGCAGCAGACCTTGCGCGCGGATCAAGAAAAAACCATCTTAGAGCAACGCCGCGAAGTCTTATTAGAGTTAGATAGAAAATTAACCAAAGACGCAGAACTATCAGGCACACCGCCGACCAGCGACCTTCCCGCCTACTTGCAAGTCAATCAAGTCTCTCCAGTAGATGTCTCTTTAGGACTAGTGAACGCCGCGATTGGCACCACGATCAATATCTTTGCGTGATTTAAAAGTAGGTGAGCACAAGATCTACAGCACTTCGTTTTTTCCCTTTCTCCTTCGAGGGAAAGGTCGGGATGGGGATGGGTTTTAATCGAGTAATAGACGAAGTTTCTTGCTCAAATCAAACCCACTTTATCCGCTCTCGCCTATGGAGTGGCATTCGCTTCAAGCTGTCAAATATTATTCTTCAAATTCAAATCGAAATTCACCCTTAGGCAACATCAATTTGGGAGCAGGTTTGCCTGCCTCAACGATTACTGCATCAACCGGCACAGCACTGACAGTTTCATTAATCCGATAAGCATAAATCACGCGACGACCTTGCTTAGGCAATAAATGCTGCGGCATATCGCTAGGCGACAATTCTGCCAGTTTCGACAACCATGCATATCTGTGCGTGATCGGATCTATTTTGTAGGATGGATGAACGACCTGCATATCAACCCTAGTTTGATACCG
>CAYXJI010000101.1:7328-10755 GCA_964465175.1 uncultured Burkholderiaceae bacterium
CAAAAACTTCATAAGCCGATTTGCCAGATTGAAGAATGAAAGCGTTTTGTTGGTTGTGCTTTTGCAATGCTGGTAGATACAAAGGATGGTTATAGTTAGCAGCAGTGTGCTCATGCAAAGTCGTTTGATCGATACTCAGTGGATCTATGTTAGTCAATTTTTGCAGATACTCCGCCATGAAAATAGTTTGCGTAGAATCAGTATGACGTTTCATGCCGTGACCATGACCAACATAAATGAACACTTTCGCTTTAGCATCGCGCGCAAGCGTGGCGGCGACGATGTTGGCAGCTTGTCTGGTTTCGCGCAGTATTTCGTTCTGTTCTGCAGAGAGTGTTTTATCGAATCTGATTTCATCGTAGCGGACAAATTTCCAGCCATCATCCGAGGCATCACGCAAAAAATTTGCATACTGTGGCTCTTGTGTATAGTAACCAGTGCTTTGCTTCACGTATCCAGCATCAAAAGCTTCTTCACAGGTTTCACACGCCAGATATTCATAACCAATTTTGCGCAACTCACGCGCCAGCCTCATCGCAAAAGCACGATGCAAAGGCATTTGATGCGCTTCATTCAAAATCACAATCTGACGCGATTGTGCCTCGGCTACGATAGCTGTAATTGCATCTACATCCTGCGCATTGTGCAGCCTCTCCAAATCACCAGCTTGAAGAGATCCTATTCGATTGGATAAAACCGACCAACGATCAAAACTCTCCATCGCACCAAAAGCATTGCCGACAAAAGTACGGACTGTGCCAAGTCGCTGTAATGGGCCACTTAAATAATTGAGCGAGCTTTTAGTCGGATCATTCTGAATCTGCAATTCAGCGTCTTTGAGCTTCGCTTCGGCGAGTTTGAGTTGCTCAAATTTAGAACGCTTCCAAAGCGGGGTTTCGTCACCGAAACTGGCGCTTGTAGTGGCAGTTGATAACAGCGAAACAGCGAGTACGCTAATTTGAATGAATGCTGTCATGTCATTGGTTCATGGATAAAAAATGTTGATGAAAACTACACTTTTGGCAATACATCAATAATTATATTCTGAAGCTGAGGGACAAAATTTTGTGTATTTTTATTGATAGATTTAAGAGCTGAGTTTTTCTGTAATTTGTGTTTTGGATTTGGTAAATGGGATTAAGACTGCCAATAGAAGCACTAACAGGAATATAGTGATCATAGATTTTGAGTATGGTTAAAAGTCAATTTTGGCTATTCCTTTTGTTGTCTTCATCAAAAACCATGTTCAAAATTCAATCTCACCAATCGATCCGGTCTCTGTGTATCGGTTCTCGTAGTGACAAATTCTCGCGCATAAAACTCAAAACCACTGGCATAAGCACGTTTCAATACATTGTCGATACTGAGACGGAGTTGCGTCTTTTTATCAAATTTCCACAGACCATACATATCGAGCTGGGTTTGTGCTTGATGTAATTCACGTTGACTCAAATTCACCAGTAAAGGATTGCCATCGCGATAGTGCAAACTTGCACCTAGACTTAAAGGAAAATCTTTAGCGGTGTAATCAACATTTGAATTTACTGTCAAGGAAATCGGTGTGAGGCGATTGTCGGGTTTAGGCAAATTCGACATCGTGGTCCAGCTTTTAGACACGGAAAAACTCACATTCAGCTCTGGTGCCGCGGTTATAAATCGCTTCAAAGGAAACTGGGTATCCAAGCTCACGGTTTTACTAAGTGCTTCGCCTGCGTTCACAAACTGTCGCCACCATTCATCGTCAATTTTACGAATATCTTGTCGATGCAAATCATCTATCTTGCGAATGACTGAACGCAGATTGTAGTTCCACTTATCACTACCATTGTGTTCATAGGCTGCTTCGATCGACCACGCCAATTCGGGTCTGAGATTGGGGTTAGCAAGGGAGTTAGGATTTTCTATGGAGTTATTCGTGAGTTTATATCGCGGTGTCACCAATTGATAATTACTCGGCGCTCGATAGCTACGTGCGACACCAAAGCGTAGGCGATCGGTATTATCAGGATTTAATTGCCACAGCGTTTGCACGATAGGACTCCAGACATTGGTGGCGTTTTGTACGGGAAGCAGCTGACTACCTTCATTATCTACCCGTACAGTTTCCCAGCGTAAGCCCATAGACGCGCTGGATGCTTTTTGAAAACGCCAGTCATCCTGTATAAAAAATGCCCAGCGCGACACCACCGAATGCGTGGTCTGATCATCTGGTGTGATGCTGGGAATACCGCTGCTGGTCGCCTTGCTATCGACACTCAGACGCTGATCGTTATCGACTCGGCTACTCACATTCCAACCGCCCACAATGTCGTGGTTTTCAAATCCTGGCGTACTTATTTTCAAGGTGCTATTGACACCGCCATTACGCTGGATATGGTTCTTGCTACGCTCTAAATCTAACACGGACGCTTTGGTAAAATATTGCTCGGTTTGGTGAATTTTTGAATAGGTGCCACTGACTCCTAGTGTCAAATCAACGCGAACATCCTTTCCGATACGATCACCTATTTTGAGATTGCTATTCGCTGATTGAAAGGAATCAAAAAAACGCCACTGACTATAGGCGACGGGCAAAGGCCGTCCTTTGAAGAAATCATAATCTTCAACGGTCACCACGGGATCACGGTAAAAGGCGACAGCAGAATTCAAACTCATAGTGAAACCATCTGGCGTTTTATATTGCAACTCGGGATTGATGCTGATCATTTTGCCTCTGACTGTGCTTTCAAGTCGCTTACCATATTCACTGACAATGGCGTCGTTCAAATCACGCACAGTCACCGACGATAATCGCGGCGCACCAACGACATTTCGATTAACACCCGCCGCAATCGACAACGCATAGGATAAATTATCGCGTTTATCTGATCCCCGCCACTCAAGTTTAGCGGCGGGTTCAAAAGCATCACTAAGACTGAGCTTGATTTGTTGCTGCTCGTCGCGTGGGATTTTTTTCAGAACAATATTGATCGTGCCAGCTATTGCGGCACTGCTAAACTCGGCGCTGCCGAGGCGATAGATTTCTACACGAGCAATCATGTTCATAGGAATATGATCAATATTAGCGCCGCGTAACGGTTCACCATCCAACAAAATTTGCGTGTACTGGCTACCCATGCCTGGCAATTGAATCCCACTACTACTAACGATCACACCTGGTACCCTTTTCATAGCATCGGTGATGGTCGTATCCCCAAAGCGCTGCAATTCTTCATTGGCCACAATGGTTTTTGCAGAGGCGTCACGTCTTACGTTTTCGGTTTCTGACTTGGCTTTCACCTCTACTTGCTGTATTGGCTGTACTGGATTTTGCGCCTGACTGTGAGTGCTGAAGCTGAGTAGCAGCGCACAAACTAATTTCATTCTAGGGTGCTTTTTGCTATGACTGAATTTTGTTGGGGATTTATTTTTCATGGTGTTGAATGTC
>CAYXJI010000102.1:0-315 GCA_964465175.1 uncultured Burkholderiaceae bacterium
ACCACAAGACCGCCGCGCCCTGGCGAGCAAAATGGCAGGGAATACCATTTCGTCTCGCCCGATGAATTTTTAAGTAAGAAAAATCAAGGCGAATTTTTAGAATTTGCCGAAGTCCATGGCAATTATTACGGTACATCGAAGATTTTAATTGAAGAAGCCATGCGAGCAGGGACGGATATTTTGCTCGAAATAGACTGGCAAGGCGCGCAACAGGTCAAACGACAATTTCCTCGCGTGGCCAGCATTTTTATCTTGCCACCATCATTACAAGCTTTAGAGGAGCGACTCAATAAGCGTGGACAAGACTCACAAGAA
>CAYXJI010000102.1:325-10630 GCA_964465175.1 uncultured Burkholderiaceae bacterium
GATTTCTCGCCGAATTTTGGCAGCTTGAGGCGAAATGGCGCACGCTCCAGACTTCGAATATGTTATTATCAACCAAGATTTTGAATTAGCTTTATCAGAATTGAGTGCGATTGTAAAAGCCACCCGTTGTCGTACCTCGCAACAAGCCGAGCGCAACGCCGCACTCTTTGCCCAATTGGGCATATAAATCAATTACCCGTTCTAAGGAAATAATATGGCACGCATTACCGTTGAAGACTCTTTGAAACAGATTCCAAATCGTTTTCAATTAACTTTATGTGCAACCTATCGCGCACGTCAATTGTTGCAAGGTCACACACCAAAAGTTGAAGCAAAAAACAAACCTACCGTGGTCGCATTACGTGAAATCGCGGAAGGTAAAATCGGCATCGAAATGCTGAAAAAAGTCCCATTCTAATTTCTGAATCGCGACTACCGTGAAACGGCTGGGATCTAAGTATGAATTTGCAAGACGACAAATCACTCACCCCAGCCAACACTGATCTAGCTGTTGCCCCTCCCGCATTGCCAAAAAATCCTCGCAACAAATTCAAATCTGAAACACATTCAGGCCAGCCTAATCTAGCGGCACCACACGCAAATGCAGTAGCCTCCATTACGGCATTAACCAATCGACTGGCAGAATACCTCGCGCCTGCTGACTTAAAATTAGTCAAAGAAGCCTATCGTTTTTCAGATGAAATGCATTTAGGACAAGTGCGAAAATCGGGCGAACCGTATGTTTCCCATCCCATCGCCGTCGCTGAAATTTGCGCCGAATGGAAGCTCGATGTGCAAGCCATTATGGCCGCCTTGCTGCATGATGTGATGGAAGATCAAGACGTTAAAAAAGAAGAATTAATCGAACGTTTTGGAGCACCAGTCGCCGCCTTGGTAGATGGACTGTCCAAGCTTGAAAAAATAGAATTCCAGAGCCATATCGAAGCGCAAGCAGAGAATTTTCGTAAGATGCTATTGGCCATGGCACGTGACGTGCGTGTCATTTTAGTCAAATTGGCCGACCGCTTGCACAATATGCGCACCTTGGGCGTAATGTCAGCAGAGAAGCAACGCCGTATTGCCAGCGAAACGATGGAAGTCTATGTCCCGATTGCACATAGACTAGGCTTAAATAATATCTACCGCGAATTACAAGATTTATCGTTTGCGCATATTTACCCTATGCGCTATCGCACGCTCGCTAAAGCAATTAAAGCAGCGCGCGGCAACCGTCGTGAAGTCGTGAATAAAATTATGGCGGCGGTGAAAATCACCTTAGCGGATGCAGGCCTAGAAGCTCAGGTGGATGGGCGCGAAAAGACGCTGTACGGTATTTACTGCAAAATGCGCGACAAGCAATTGAGTTTTTCTCAGGTCTTAGATATCTATGGATTTCGCGTCGTCGTCGATAACTTCCAGAACAGCTACTTTGCGCTAGGCACGTTACATGCATTGTACAAACCGATGCCCGGCAAGTTTAAAGATTACATCGCCATTCCAAAGTCCAACGGCTATCAATCATTGCATACGACCTTGATCGGCCCCTATGGCACGCCGGTAGAGTTCCAAATTCGCACGCAAGAAATGCACAGAGTTGCAGAATCAGGCGTCGCTGCACACTGGTTGTATAAAAACGAAGACGGCAGTTTGACCGACCTGCAGCAACGCACGCATGCGTGGTTGCAGTCACTACTCGACATCCAAAAACAAACCGGTGACTCGGCTGAATTTTTAGAACATGTCAAAGTCGACTTATTCCCAGATTCGGTCTACGTCTTCACCCCAAAATCAAAAATATTTGCCTTACCGCGTGGCGCAACCGCCTTGGATTTTGCTTACAATATTCACACGGATATTGGCGATCAAGCGATAGCCACCCGCATCAATAATGAACCCGTACCACTGCGGACCGAATTGAAAAATGGCGATATCGTGGAAATCATTACCTCACCCAATTCGCGCCCAACGCCCAATTGGTTAACGTATGTACGCACAGGCAAAGCACGCTCCGCGATACGCCATTATCTGCGCACCATCAACCTGAACGAATCGACTGAACTGGGCAAACAATTGCTGGCACAGGCACTCGTTTCACTGCACTTAAATCCAGAGCTGCCAGAGTCGCTGGTCGATAAACTACTCAATGAATCTAGTGCGAATACACTAGAAGAATTGCACACCGATATTGGCATAGGCAAACGCATGGCGGCCTTGGTTGCTCGCCACATTCTTGATTTGGTTGAAAACGATTCACCTTCCATCCCATTTCAACAACTGGGGGATGAGAAGTACAACAAACCAGACCCCGTCATTATTTATGGCAGCGAAGGCGTCTCGGTACAATTATCACCATGCTGTCTCCCGATACCCGGCGATAGCATCGTTGGACAATTAAAGCGCGACCAAGGCCTAGTCGTCCACAGCAGTGATTGTAAGAATGCGAAACGCATGCAAGTCAAAGAACCCGATCGCTGGATTGATGTGACTTGGGGCGATGACTTGAACCGCCGCTTCGATTGCCGCATCTCGGTTATCGTCAACAACGAACGTGGTGCTCTAGCACGCATCGCGGCTGAAATCGGTGAGGCCGATGCCAACATTAGTCATGTCAACATGGAAGATGGCGAATCGAAAGACATGACCAAGATTCATTTTACGATACAGGTGGATGGTCGAATTCACCTCGCACGCATCCTTCGCAATGTAAAACACCTTAATGGCGTCAGCAAGATACACCGCGAATATACGAACTAAGCGTCAGCCTAGCCCCCCCCAAAAAAACACTTAGGATTGCGGATATTGCACATCCAGTATCGTCAATTCCTCCACGCCATGGGGTGTCTTTAAGCTCACGCTATCCCCTACTCGCGCCTTGGTCAAAGCACGTGCTACAGGAGCAATCCAACTGATTTTTCCATTCAAGGGATCAAACTCATCGACGCCTACAATGCGTATTTTGGTGATCTCGCCATCCTGATTTTCATATTCAACAATGGCACCAAAAAACACTTGATCGGAGCCGAAATGTATCGTTGGATCAACGATCTCGGCCAAATCGAGGCGTTTCGTCAAAAAGCGTATACGCCTATCGATTTCTCGCAAACGACGCTTGCCGTAGATGTAATCACCATTCTCGGAACGATCCCCATTTGAAGCCGCCCACGACACGATGTTGACGACTTCTGGTCGCTCATTGTCAATCAGATTCAAAAGCTCGGTCTTCATGCGATGATGGCCTTCGGGCGTCAAATAATTCTTCACCCCAGGCGGAATAGGCGGCGCACCGAATTCTTCCTCGTCACCATGGTCGGTCTCTTTTACAAATGCTTTACTCACGTGCGTGCTTCCTCTGCTTGCGAAATTTAATCTTCCTCACTCATCGCGATTTTACATCGTTCTGCAATCATACTTCGCACTAAAAATGCCCTTTATTTCCTTGGTGCATCATGCAATAATGCTCAGACATGAATACAGGCATCTAGCCAGGAAGATCCTTTTGCATGACCGAAAATGCTCGCATTAAATTACTCGTCGTAGACCCGCACCCTGTAGTACGGGCTGGCATACGCCATTTCGTTCAAGGCAATAATGACATCGCTATCGTCGGCGAAGTAACGAACGGTCATGATGCCATTCGCTTAGCGCGCCAACTGGAAGTGAACATGATGTTGATCGAGATTGCACTCAATGACCGCAATGGCATCGATGTGATTAAACAAATCAAACGCGAGTTTCCGCAGATATCGCTCATCGTATTTTCTTCACATCGAGAAGACCAGTATGCGATACGCGCATTAAAAGCCGGCGCGTCTGGCTTTCTCAGCAAACTCTGCGCGGCCACCGATTTACTCACCGCCATACAACAAGTCGCCTCGGGCTTAAAGTTTATCAGTCCAGAATTAGCACAAGAGATGGCCAACAATCTGAACCATGAACATCTGATTGAGCCGCACAAACTACTCTCAGACCGCGAATACCAAACCATGATGATGATCGCATCCGGCAAGAGTGTCAGCGATATTGCCAAAGAACTTTCACTATCTGTTAAGACGATTAGCGAATACCGTGCGCGCATCTTAATTAAGATGAGATTACGCCACAATGCTGAATTAACGCACTATGCAATTAAGAATGAACTGGTAGAATAAATGCTGCTACTCTTGATGCCTAAAACTCGCATTAGGCATTACAAATGCACTTACGAATTCATCTACGAATACATTTACCAATGTGAAGCGCAAACTGAGCCGCATCTTGTCGAAAGAGTGTCATGTCAGAAAAATCCAGCCCCCCCGCACCAAAAAGCCCGACCGACATCGCCCGCGAGACTTTCAAACGCCTAGCGCTAGACCGCATTGCACCGACACCTGAGGCTTATCGCAAGTTGTACGTGGAGATCTCCGGCATTGACGACACGCCACCAGTAAAAGTCGAAGTTCCACAACCACGCTCCATCGATGACATTTTGCCAAACGAGGCAGAAAATCTGCTCGGCAATTTTGCAAAATCACTACAAAAATCCAGCGGAGACTTAGCCGATTTCGGACATCGTTTCACTCGTGCGCTAAAAGGCAAAGACTGGGAAGATTATGCCAAAGGCTTAAACGAATTGGCCAGCAAAGTGACAACACGACCAAATAATGGCAATTTAGTCGACACCATTGCCCCCCTGCCCGCTACCGTCAACGCGCTGCCTAAACGAATTTCCTTGGTGGATGATGAACCCGAGGAAAATGCCCGTGAAAACCTACTCAAAGATCTCTTATTTCGGACTTTGAGTATGGCCGTCACCTCACTACTAAAACCCAATCCCGTGCTCGCCACAGAATCCGAGTCGATTGCGGACGCAGTCAAAGTAGCAGTCAACGAAGCCGAATTAAACAGCATAGGCGGACGCCTGAAACAATTGTGCTTTCAGATAGAGTTAAAGAGCGGCGACACGGCAGAACAACAAGAATTACTACTGCGCCTATTCTCACTTCTATTGGAAAACGTCAGGGAGCTACTAGACGACGACAATTGGCTACGTGGACAAATCGAAGTCGTGCAAAATCTCATTGCAGGCCCTATCGATCACCGCGCATTACAAGAAGCGACCCGTAGTCTGAAGGACGTTATCTACAAGCAAGGCGCGCTCAAACACAGCCTCGCCGAATCCAAGACTTCCGTTAAAAATATGATGGCGGCATTCATCGATAGGCTCGATGTGATGACCAGTACCACCACCAATTATCAAGAAAAAATAAGCGGCTTTTCCAAGGAAATCAGCAATACCAGAAACGCCGAATAAGTAGAAAAAATCATCCTTGAAATTCTCAGCGAAACGCAAACCATACAGTCGGAAGCCAGCCGCTCGCAACAAATCATGCTAGCGGCACAAAAGGAAGTCAAAGAGGCCGAAGTACGTATCAAAGAACTAGAAGACAAGCTCACGCAAATGAGTGAGTTAGTGCGCGAAGATCAACTCACCGGTAGTTTAAACCGGCGCGGCATGGACGACATCTTTGAACGAGAAGCGGATCGTGCTGACCGCCGTGGCACTGCCCTCTGCATTGCCATGCTCGACTTGGATAACTTTAAAAAACTCAATGATACCCACGGTCACGCTGCGGGCGACGAAGCCCTAATCCACGTAGTAAGAATCGTCAAGCAAACGCTACGCTCAATTGACGTCATCGCACGCTACGGCGGCGAGGAATTTTTAATCGTCATGCCAGAAACTAGCTTAGAGGAAGCAGCCAAAGCAATGACCCGAGTACAGCGCGAATTAACCACGCATTTCTTCACAGCCAACGATCAGCGCTTATTCATCACATTCAGCGCAGGCGTCGCCCTACGCGCACCGCACGAAGCGCAAGAATCTGTCGTCAAACGTGCCGATAAGGCGATGTATGAAGCGAAGAAAACTGGGAAAAATCGAGTGATTGAGGCGAAGTAAAATAGATTGACAATTTAAAAAGGCGGCAACGATGCCGCTTTTCTTATATAGCAATTCACTCTTGAACTCGCGAATCCTTATATATTCTAAATAATACGCTTTAAAAAACCATACGGCGCGACGGTAATCTGTAACTTATGGTGCATATTTTTATCAATCACAAACTCTGGATGAGACGCCAAGTACGTATGCACTGCGGTCTTTGGACTATTGCCTGGACTCCACGGACGATTATCGAAAACATCTGCGGGAACATCCTCAACAAAAGTATCAAACACGACACAGTAGCTATCTTTGCTGACTAGGCCTGCGTAGGCGTTTAATTCTGCAAGCACATGCTCATGAGTGTGATTCGAATCCAGAAAGACTAAGACTTTCTTCTTATCTTTTACCAATACACGTACTTTAGCGACGATATCATCTGCAACACTAGATCCCTGCAACATCGTAATTCGTTTAGACATAGGATGCTGCAGTATCGCTTCGCGATTATGCTCCCGGATGTCGATATCAATTCCAATCACAAAAGCATCCGCATTGCCGCCACAAGCTGCATTCAACTCCAATAAAGAAGCGGAATAAATAATAGATCCACCATGGGCGATACCGGTCTCGATAATTACATCAGGCTGCACCCTCCAGATCAATTCTTGCATCGCCATCATATCGATAGGATTTTGAATAATAGGCCGGCCTAGCCATGAGAAATTGTAGACGTATTGACGGCGCATACTTTGTTCCAGCCAATCTCTCGATTGTTTTTGAAATTCGACATCTTGTGCCAAAGCTTCTACACGTGCTTCTCGTTCTTTTTCGAATTGCTGTATTGGATTCATATTGACTCACCATAATGTTGAAGAAGACTTGGCAAATCGCGCACCAAATCACATTTTCTGTTACCAAATTCTGTTTCTAACTTTTGTGTATCAATACGTGGGAATTTTATTGAGGGCGCATTCGTCTCAAATTCACAAACCACACCAGCTTTCGTCAAATAATCGGCGATCATTTGATTCGAAACATTCACACCTGAAGCCAAGTTAAAAATACCATCGCCACCATCCAATGCTATACGAGGTAAAGCAACGACAACATCATGCACAGAAATATAGTCTTTTTCAGATTCTGGAGCGCTACGAAATCGCACATTTTTATCACGCACTGCGGCACTTAAAACCTCTGCCAAAAAATTTTTCTCTGGCATCTGCAAGCCATAAACGTTGGACAAGCGTGCGATACGCACTGAACGTCCACTCTGCAAACACAAGCTTTCCCCCATCAATTTAGAGAGATTATAAAGATCACCGGCCACTTCAGGACTGACTAACAAAGTTGTATTTTCAAAAGTTGAGGCCGCATTTGCGTAAACACGTGTGCTAGACAAATAAGTCAATGAATCAAACTCCCCCAATTTCAGCCATTGCGCCAAATAACTAACGTGCGCCTCCACGGTGTCAAATGGACGTTCACGAAAATCAGCGGTTAAACCTGCACAGTAAAAAACGTGTCCTAAATGTCGCTGTGGGATCTCTTTATCGTTCCGAGAAATGACTTCGCAAGTCCAGCCAATCGCGCGTAAATGTGCGTCCAAATGACGCCCGACAAATCCTTGCCCACCTATCAATGTCGCTTGCGGCTTCAAACTCATTCGCGCCACCCAATACGCCGCAAAGGATTTCCAGCTTGGATTGAATAAGCTGGAATATCACCACGCACTAAAGAGCCTGCGCCAATCACACACCCCGTGCGCAGTATCGCACCATCGAGAATCACTACATTAGCACCTATCCAAACATCGTCTTCGATCACGATACCACCACGACTTGGCAAAAATCCCTGCTGATTGATACGGCGTGATTTATCTTTGTATGCGTGATTTACTGGTGCGAACGTGCAATTAGCTGCAATAGCGACATCATCTCCTATCTGTATGCCATTCCCTGTATACAAAACACAGCCAGAATTAATCACAGTTCGCTCACCGACTATCAAATCTCCACTTCCACCAGCAGGTTTTATTTTCACAAAACTATCCAAGCTAGCGTGTGCGCCGATCACGATACGAGTACCGCGTATCGAATCTTCAATATCGGCAAGTTTTGAAACCTTGGCAAGTGGATGAATTTCAATCAAGGCAAATACTCCTTAATGTTTGTCTTTTATTACTCTTCAAAAAATTCTGAAATGTGGAATCGCAATCACAAACCGCGCGCCCCACTCGCGCACAAAAAATAATTCTTGGGTGATCTCCTGTTCCAGATTCCACGGAAAAATAATAATTCGATCTGGGCGCTGTTGTTTCAAATATTCAATATCAACGATAGGCACTCGACTACCAGGCAGATACTTACCCTGCTTTTGGGGATTTTTATCGACAACAAATTGCATTAAATCGCTACGTACACCTGCAAAATTTAAAAGCGTGTTGCCTTTTGCCGCTGCCCCATATGCTGCAACTGATAGGCCATCCCGTTTGAATTGGATCAATTGTTCTAGCAAAGCATACTTAACGCGTTCAGCATTATCTTGAAAATCGAAATAAAAATCTCGACCTAACATACCTGCCATTTGCTCTTGTTTCAAACAATCTGCGACACGCTCTGAAATTGCGTGATGCGTGCCATTTTGTGCATAGACACGCAAGCTGCCGCCATGTGTACTTAGTGGCTCGACGTCGAATACACGCAAACCATTTGCCTCAAAAATCTTTTTGACCGCAGTCAAAGACAAATACGAATAGTGTTCATGGTAAGCAGTATCAAATTGATTCAACTGCACCATGTTTAATAAATGCGGAAATTCGAAAGTCGCCACACCAGTCGGTTCTAATAAACATGCAAACCCTCGCACAAAATCATTGATATCTGGTACATGCGCGAGCACATTATTTGCCGCGATCAAATCAGCTTGTTTTCCTTGTTCGCGTAAATGACGCCCCAATGCTTCACCGAAAAATTCCTCGACAATTGCTATGCCACGCTGCTTCGCCACCGCCGCAGTGCTGGTCGTAGGCTCTATACCGTAGCAAGGAATTCCTTGCGCTTGCACATACTGCAAAAGATAACCATCATTAGCTGCAATTTCTACCACCAAGCTATCCGCGTTCAACGAAAAACGTTGCTGCATTGCCTGCACATACGATTGCGCGTGCGCTAACCAGGAACTAGAATAAGAACTGAAATAGGCATAATCTTCCGTAAATAGAGATTCGCGTTGTGCAAAATCCTCTGTCTGCACCAAAAAACATGATTCGCACAATAACAAACGCAATGGAAAATAAGACTCGGGTAAAGATAATTGTGCTTGAGTTAAATACGAATTGGAAGGTGGCGCAGTGCCTAAATCCAAGCAGGCAACATCAAGCTGACTTGAGCAATGACGACATTTCAAAGTTTGACTCCTTCAAATTCTTCCGTGAGAAAACTAAATGCCAGATCGCGC
This sequence comes from uncultured Burkholderiaceae bacterium, assembly GCA_964465175.1. Lineage (GTDB taxonomy): Bacteria > Pseudomonadota > Gammaproteobacteria > Burkholderiales > Burkholderiaceae_D > Undibacterium. Next base: position 9,705 of record CAYXJI010000102.1, read on the forward strand.
TCCGATCTCTGCGCAATAGCTAATGGCCATTTTAACTGCAAGCGCGGATCTAAAATATTCAATCCTGCCTCACTCTGTGGCGCATATACAGCACTGTGACAATAAAACATATCGACATTATCGCTTAGCGTTTGAAACCCATGCGCACACCCTGGAGGTATCAGTAAGCTGCGATGATTTTGCTTTGACAATTCGATCGTAACATGCTGCAGGAAGCTGGGCGATCCATGTCGCAAATCGACTACGACATCCCACACCGTACCACGATAACACGACACCAGTTTGCTCTCAGCAAATGGAGGCAATTGATAATGCAAACCCCGCGCCACACCTTGCTGTGCTGTAAAGCTGTGATTCACTTGGGCGATACCATTTTCCCAACCCAAGTCTTGCATCGTTTCGGCGCAAAATAGGCGCTCAAAAAAACCGCGTTCATCACCGCGTTGCAAACGCTCAATTATGTACAAACCTTGAATGGCAGTTGTCTGACTCAGTAATCCGCTCGCTGCACTCACATGACTTCCCTTTACTTCATTCAATTTGATTTCACTGCTAGTTTAAAATACAGTCGCAACTTTTTTGCAGCGATTGTCGAGCCCCTATAAGCTAGATAAATAAGCCTGTATATCTGCGTCACACAAGGCACGTGCATCGGTGCCTTCCAAATAGGTTTTATACCATTGCATACTTTTATTAATTGCCTGTATCAGTTGCCAACGTGGACGTATTCCTAGTTGAGTCTGTGCCAGACTTGTATCGAGGTGCAACAAACTTGCTTCATGCGGCCCTTCAATCAGCTCAGCAAAATCCGTAGTACCCTGACCAAATGCTTTTTGCGCTAGTTTAATAACCTCGCGCACGCTCACCGCATCGGATACGCCGGGTCCAAAATTATAAGCTTGGCCTACCTCAGGTTGCGTACACAT
>CAYXJI010000103.1:0-3728 GCA_964465175.1 uncultured Burkholderiaceae bacterium
TTTGGTTAACGGAGAATAAACAAAAACTACGAGAATTTCTGTTTCATTGGCAATTATTAGCCGAATCAAATCGTAAACGTTTCAAACGCAATGCCGATTATGTTGGCGTCTATGTGGTGCGTATTAATGACCCGAATAATGCGCCTTTAGTGTCTGAACGTATTGATGCGCAGTTTAAAAACTCCTTGGCAGAAACCCTGAGTGAAACCGAAAAAGCATTTCAATTAGGTTTCGTTTCTATGAGTGAAGCGATCTTGGTTGCCGTCAATGCGGTCAGTTACGTGATCATCATTATTATCATGGCGGTGATGGCAAACACGATGACCATGACCGCACGCGAGCGCTTGGCTGAATATGCGACACTCAAAGCCTTGGGCTTCTCACCTGGCTTTGTGGTGAAACTTTTGTTTGGTGAAAGCCTGGTGATTGCCTTATTAGGTGGCGGTGCCGGCATCTTATTGACACTGCCGATCGCCGCCGGTTTCGCCAAGGCCGTCGGTACTTTATTTCCCGTCTTTGTGGTGTCACAGACCACCATGTTTTTACAAATTCTCGCCAGCGGTATCGTCGGCATCGTCGCGGCCGCTTGGCCAGCATGGAAGATGAGTCGTATCGACATCGTCAATGGTTTGAGGCATGTCGCATGAAGGCGATTCCATTTTCCTATGTCGCCCGCAATCTTTGGGTACGCCGCGTCACCACCCTGCTCACTGCGGGTGGTATGGCGCTCGTCATCTTTGTATTCAACGTGGTCTTAATGAAGAGTGAAGTCATACGTGCTACCTTAGTCGCAACCGGACAGCCAGACAATATCTAAGAGTTACGCAAAGGGGCAGGTGCCGAGATCAATAGCGGCATTTCCCGTGATCAGGCCGCGATTATTGAAAGCCTACCCGGCATTGCGACCAATAAAGAAGGTAAGGCGCTGATCAGCAAAGAGCCTGTAGTTTTGAATAATTTACCTAAGCGCAGTAATGGTAAACCCAGCAATGTGACTTTACGTGGTACCTCAGTGTTGGGTTTGGAATTACGTCCGCAAGTCAAGATGATAGAAGGTCGCATGTTCCGTCCTGGTACCTCTGAGATCATCGCAGGGCGCTCGATTGCGCAAGGTTTTCGTGGCACGGGCTTAGGAGAGACCTTACATTTTGCCCAGCGCGATTGGGTCGTGGTCGGTATTTTTGATTCTGGCAAAACAGGTTTTGATAGCGAAATCTGGGGTGATAACGAACAAATGATGGCGGCCTTCCGACGCAATGCCTATTCCACCATCGTGTTTCGTCTCAATGATGCGAGTGCAGCAGCCTCTCTACAAACCGCGATTGCCAATGATCCGCGTCTACAAATTGATGCCAAGCCAGAGATTCAATTCTATGCGGAGCAAAGCGAGGCGCTCGCCACTTTTATCAGAATCTTAGGTCTAAGCCTGTCGGTCATTTTTTCTATTGGCGCCATCGTCGGCGCTATGATCACCATGTTTGCCGCCGTCGCCCAGCGTATAGGCGAAATCGGTACTTTACGTGCACTAGGATTTCGACGTAGCGCGGTCTTGATCGCTTTCCTTTCCGAGTCCTTATTGCTATCACTGGTCGGTGGTGTGATTGGCCTATTTGCCGCGTCGTGGATGCAGGCAGTGGATATTTCGACGACCAATTTTCAAACCTTTAGCGAACTTGCATTCCAATTTAAATTAAATGGAGAAATTATCATTAAAACCCTGATGTTTTCTTTAATCATGGGTTTCATCGGCGGCTTTATTCCAGCATGGCGCGCCTCTAGGATGAAGATTGTGGATTGCTTGCGTGCTTCATAAATTAGGTTTTTAAACAAGGACCAAAGGAACTTATAAATTGTTTTGAAAATTTCTGAAACAAGACATATACTGTACATACATACAGTATTTTTTTAAACTATCATGTCTTCCGTTTCGATTCAAAACAATAATCAAGGTCTAGAAAATCTCCACCCCGCACTGTGGCGAGCATCTCAGCTTGGACGTGGCACGGGTGACTATGTCGCTTGTGGCTACCCAACTTTGGCACAGGAATTACCGGGGGGCGGCTGGCCCTTGGCGGGAATGACCGAGCTCTTGGTACCGCAGGCCGCTTGTGCCGAATTGCAATTATTAAGTCCCGCACTCAAGCAACTAGCGCCGGGCAAAATCGTGCTGATCAATACGCCTTATCGCCCACAAATTTTAGCTTTAGCCGCATTACAACTCGATTTATCGCAAGTACTTTGGCTACCTTGCAACAATCCTCAGGATGCCTTATGGGCCACTGAGCAAATTGTGCGCAATCAGTCCTGCAGCGCCGTTTTACTATGGCAATCCACATCGGCCTTACAAAAACGCGCGCCCGCATTCAAAGCAGAAACACTACGCCGCTTACATATCGCATCCCAAGCAGGCCGCAGCTTATTTTGCGTGATACGACCGTGGGAAAGCCAGCTCAGCCCGTCACCAGCACCATTGCGCATCAAACTCAGTGTGCAGGAACAAGGATTAAAGATTGATATTTTTAAGCGACGCGGTGCACAGCAAATCCATCCCTTAACAATATCACTACCGCTGTCACCGTCACTCAAACTAACGAACGACGCAACGACAACAACTGACAACGCTACTAAGCATATTCATTCTCACACCGCCAAACTCAATACTCAGCATGCACGCGACTTCTCCACTCCCACCGCTATGGATAGCAATCCATTTACCCCAGCTCGCGCTGGAGGTATTTCATCCGCGCTGGTTGGCTAAACTGGGGCGCGATTGCAGCATCGTAGTATGTGACAATAAAGTAGTTTGCGCTGTCTCTGAATCAGCCAGACAGGCAGGTATCGTTCTAGGCATGCGACACAGCAGCGTCGGCTTGCTCAGCCTAGAGGCGCTGATCAAGGAGCGCGATACAGAACTAGAACAAGCGCTCAGGCAAAAAGTCGCTATCACACTCTTGCAATATTCACCGCAAGTGACTTATGCCGACGAGCATCACAACATCATCTTGATCGAAGTGGCCGCCAGCTTGCGTCTGTTTGGTGGCATACGATGTCTGTATCGTCGCCTTCAAGACAATTTACAAAAATTAGGTCTCAGCGCGCAATTCGGCATCGCCAGAAATGCCAGTGCTGCGACTATTTTCTCGCAACAATACCGCCGCAATTTTTATCAGCGAACTAGAAGCTTGCACATCTGCTTAGGCCAAAAACATCTGACACGCCACCTTGATGTGATCTCCTGTCAATTTTTACCCGCTGCGGCAAAACAACACGACTGGCTGCGAGGTATCGCCTGCGAACAACTAGGCGCATTGAGACAATTACCGCGTGCTGGTTTACAAAGACGCTGTGGCAAAGCGCTACTACAAGCACTTGATGCGGCGTATGGTGAGCACCCCGAATTTCATCAATGGCTAGAAGTACCCGCACAATTTGATGCGCGCTGCGAACTACCGGATCGTATCGACAATACCGACACTATTTTTCATTATGCCCGAGGCTTGATTTTGCAATTATGTGGCTGGCTACAGGCACAACAATCTGCCGTAAAAAAAATCCATCTATACCTAGGACACGAACGCGGACGACAAGCCGTCGCACCGACTTTACTGCCGATACAATTAGCCCAAGCTAGCTGGCAAGAAGCTCACTTAACACATCTACTCAAAGAACGTTTGGGTCAATTGTCACTCAAAGCAGCGGCGATTTCTTTGCACTTACAAGCAGCAGAG
>CAYXJI010000103.1:3738-10621 GCA_964465175.1 uncultured Burkholderiaceae bacterium
TCCCGATAGTCGACATCAGACCGAAGACCAAACCCGGCTCATAGAGCTCCTCATCGCCCGTCTCGGTGCGGAGCAAGTATTACAAGCCGCGCCGCAAGCCGATCATCGTCCCGAAGTAGCCAATCGCTGGGTCTCGGTCATAGAAAAAATAAAGCCCAGCGCCGCTATGAACGCAGCACTAAAAAATTTTACGAATCCACGCCCCAGTTGGTTATTAGAGCAGGCACAAGTTTTAAGCGTGCGCCAGCACAGCCCCTACTACGGCTCCAAACTCACATTACTTTCCAGTGCTGAACGCATAGAGGCGGGTTGGTGGAATGGTCAATTAGTCACACGGGACTATTTCATCGCCACATGCAATCAGCATTTTCGCTACTGGATTTATCGCGAAAGAATAGGCAATGCACAGCGCATGCATGAAGACGAGGTTTGGTTTTTGCATGGTTTTTTTGGGTGATATTTTTTGCCAATTTTTTTAAATTTTTTTTGCATCCATTTAAAATCGAAAAGTAAAACCCCCTCAACGCCGAGACGCGGAGGCGCAGAGCAGCGCGGAGAAAAGCTTAATGCGCCCTTGCTTCCTCTGTTTTGTTTTTTCAGCGCCTCGGCGTCTCGGCGTTGAGGGGTTTTCATTCTAGGACTTACGCAAAATTGTCCCAGCTAGGCGTGCCGACGAAGACAGTGCTTGAGCACGGCGAGGCGGCAACAACGACGCTGGGGCGGTTTTGCGTAAGTCCTACATTCTTAACTTATTGTCAGTGTCCCTAGAAAAGGAGCAAACAGGGTACTTGCAAAGTCCGACCGATTTCATTGGATTCAAACTCAGTTAGAGACTGAATAGTCATATTTTTTTCATCAGCATTCATGCTACCCCACTACGCCGAATTATTTTGCTTCTCCAATTTCACCTTTCTGCACGGTGCTTCACATGCGGAAGAGTTGGTCGCGCGTGCGGCAAAACTCGCCTATAAAGCGCTGGCGATCACCGACGAGTGCTCATTAGCCGGTGTTGTGCGCGCGCATGAAGAAGCCAAAAAGCAAAACCTTCCATTCATTATCGGCAGTTATTTTGAACTTCAAGTCAGCCCGCACGCTCCAGAATTAGGCAAACTACGCCTGATCGCACTGGCACAAAACCGCGAAGGCTACGGCAATTTATGCGAATTAATCAGCCTAGGAAGAATGCGCCCGCATGTCATTAAAGGTCAATATCACTTAACGCCCGAAGACTTCAATGCCACGTCCACCGAATACAAACATCTGGCGGGTTTACCCCATTGCTTAATCATATTAGTTCCCGACTATCCGGCGGACACGACACAATTGCCATTGCAAGCCACATGGATGAAGCAACATTTTCCACAGCGTGCTTGGCTAGGATTAAATTTATTAACACAAGCACTCGATGACAGGCATCAACTACAAATCCAACAAATCGCACAAGAAACAGCGCTCCCCGTAGTCGCATTAGGCCAAGTTTGCATGCATGTACGTTCACGCAAACCGCTACAAGACACACTCACCGCCATTCGCTTAGGAAAGGCCATCGCCGATTGCGGCTATGATCTGGCACCGAACGCAGAACAACATCTGCGCTCGCGCCTACGCCTAGGCAATATCTATCCTGCCAGCGCCTTAAAAGAAAGCCTACGCATTGCTGATTTATGCCAATTTTCTTTAGATGAATTGCGCTATGAATACCCCGATGAATTGGTGCCTGCAGGACAAACACCGGCCGCATTTTTACGTCAAGAAGTCTACGCAGGGGCACACCGACGTTATCCCCAAGGTTTATCCAATGCGTTGATTGCGAAGATAGAATATGAACTGCATCTGATCAATGATCTGGCCTATGAGCCCTATTTTTTAACTGTCTATGACATCGTGCGCTATGCCCGCTCGCAAGATATTTTATGCCAGGGGCGCGGTTCAGCCGCCAACTCGGTGGTCTGCTATTGCTTGCACATTACCGAAGTGAGTCCAGAGAACGGCATACTGCTATTTGAACGTTTCTTATCCAAAGAACGTGGCGAGCCACCCGATATTGATGTCGATTTTGAGCACCAACGACGTGAAGAAGTGATTCAATATCTGTACCGAAAATACGGCAGACAGCGCACCGCTTTAGCTGCGGCCGTACACACTTATCATCCTCGCGGTGCTTTACGTGAAGTCGGTAAAGCTTTGGGCATCGACCATCACCTCATCGATAAACTCGCCAAATCGCAACACTGGTTTGATAGCAAAGAAGCCTTATTAGCACGCTTTACCGAAAGCGGTTTAGATCCCACCTCCGCCGTCGCACAGCGATGGGCAGATTTGGTCAATCAACTCTTAAAGTTCCCGCGCCATTTATCTCAACACAGCGGCGGCTTTGTTATTTCACGCGATAAACTATCGCGCCTAGTGCCGATAGAAAACGCCAGCATGGAAGGCCGCAGCATTATTCAATGGGACAAAGACGATCTCGAATCCTTAGGCTTACTCAAAGTTGATGTGCTAGCCTTAGGCATGTTATCGGCACTGCAAAGAGCGTTTACCTTAATGCGACAAATTCCCGATTGTCCGACGCGCATGCAAGCTATTCCGCCCGAAGATACGGCGACCTATGACATGATTTGTAAAGCCGATACGATAGGCGTTTTTCAAATCGAATCACGCGCGCAGATGGGCATGCTGCCACGTTTGCGACCACGTACTTTCTACGATCTAGTGGTGCAAGTCGCGATTGTGCGACCCGGCCCGATTCAGGGCGGCATGGTACATCCGTATTTAAAACGGCGTCAGGGTTTAGAGCCTGTGCATTATCCCAAACCAGAAATAGAAAAAATCTTAGCACGCACTTTAGGTGTGCCTATTTTTCAAGAACAAGTCATGCAAATCGCTATCGTAGCGGCGGACTTTACGCCTGGAGAAGCGGATGAATTACGCCGCGCAATGGCGGCATGGAAGCGCAAAGGTGGCCTCGCACATTACGAAAAACGGATCACCGACAGCATGGTAAAAAATGGCTATAGCTTAGACTTTGCCAATGGCGTATTTAATCAAATGCTGGGCTTCGGTGAATATGGTTTTCCTGAAAGCCATGCCGCCAGTTTCGCCTTACTGACCTATGCCAGTTGCTGGATTAAATGCCATCAGCCAGCCGTGTTTTTATGCGCTTTACTCAATTCGCAGCCGCTCGGTTTTTATTCACCATCGCAATTAGTCCAAGATGCCAAACGCCATCAAATTGAGGTGCGCACGATTGATGTCATGCATAGCGATTGGGATGCTAGTTTGGAAGATATCCAAGTACGTCATAAGCAAGGCTTACAAGCTGCAGTACGTTTAGGGATGTCCTTATTACGCGGTATGTCACAAGACGCGGCGCAAAGGATTATGGCAGCCCGTCAGCAAGCGCCCTTTACCGATATTCACGATCTGGCGCGTCGTGCGCAGCTCAAACGTAGTGATGTCGAAGCCTTAGCAAATGGCAATGCATTGACAGCGTTGGTCGGGCATCGGCATCAAGCGCTATGGCAAGCCATCGCAGCCGTGCCCGATAAAGATTTACTGCAATCCACCCATTTAGCAGAAACACCCGCGCAACTCACAGCACCCAGCCTAGCGCAGGAAATTCGCCGCGATTACCACAGCACAGGTTTAAGCCTACAAGGACATCCGCTTGCGCTATTAAGGCCGCAATTACTAAAACAACGCTTTCTACCGTCCAATCTATTGCACAGTTTTCAAAACAAGCAATTCGCCCGTGGCTGTGGCTTAGTCACCGTCAGGCAACGTCCAGGCACGGCAAAAGGCGTTCTATTTATCACCATCGAAGACGAAACAGGCCCCGTCAATGTCATCGTCTGGCCAGCACTCGTAGAGCAATTCCGACGCGAAGTCTTGCATGCCAGATTATTGGGGGTCTATGGTATCTGGCAAACCGATGGCAAAGTTCATCACCTAATTGCCAAACGCCTAGTCGATATGAGCCATCTGTTAGCGCATTTCGACACACTTAGTCGAAATTTTTGCTGAAATAAAGAACACTTAAAGAGCACTTTAAACGCCGATCTCAAATGTCAATCGATGCAGCATCTGCGCAACTTAGCTACGCTAACTCAGTCACCTGCAGGCTAACTTGCTTAGTTTCATTGGCAATCCACTGACTACCCGAAGCTTTGAAGCCGAACTTATCATAAAAAACTTGCGAAGCTAAATTAGGCGGTTGAATAAGCAGAAAAACTCTTAGCGCAATGGCATCGCTAGTCGCAATCCGAACGCGAGATTGCATAGGTATGCTCGAGGCAGGGCTCATTGTTAAAAACCGCAGAGAGCGTTGCCATCCTACGCATACCGATTCGTTCAAGAAGCTTAATAGAAGCAAAATTGCGCGCATCTGTAATACCTTCGATACAAGCCACAGAGGTATTTTGGAACAAAAGCTTTACGGCCAGACTGACCGCTTCACTTCCCAGCCCACGTCCCTGCGCTTGTGCGCACAGAGTAAAGCCTATCCCAGCAGACTGACCATCAGCAGCAACGAATAATCCGACATCGCCGATCAGGAGATTCGTTTGCCGATCAGCGATGCCGAGCTGCAGCCAATTTCCGGGTAAGAATGGCAGCGCAGACGCCATTTCATGAATAAAAGCCAAGGCTTCTGCATCCGTTTGGGGAGTCCAACCTTGATAAAGACCGACATCCGGGTCGTGCCTATAAGCCTGAAATGCAGCTAAATCGTTGGGAGAAAGTCGGCGCAGAATAATTCGTTCGCTTTGGAGTGGAAGTAAGTCGGCCATGAAAACCTTAAAAGAAAGAGTGGAGCATGAATAAAGCAAGTCATCCATTTTAACTTCAGATCAAAATGGAAGGGCGACATATAAGGTAATTCAGCTCGCACAATTTCGCCTTCATCAATCTCAAATCCTAGCCAGCACAAATACTGAGGATTTGTTGCGCCCTCACCTTGCATTCACCACACGCCTGGACTAGCATAGGCGACTTGAGCGAATTCCTGACAGCCATTAGCCTGCACAAAACCCACGTATCTGAAAGTCTGCATCGACTATGCCTGCACTCCCAGAGTTACAAGAATTAGAGCGGCTAATACAGATGGGAAAAAACCATCTCGAAGTCAATATCGCTTGCGAGGTCAACATTCGCCATCGGTGTTTTCCCGTGTATCAATTAGCACTTGGCAATCCAGATCCGCAGTTGCCGGCCATCGGTTTTTTTGGCGGCATACATGGTTTAGAGCGCATCGGCACCCAAGTCCTATTGAGCTATTTGCGTGGACTACTCTCACAACTGGCGTGGGACAAAAGCTTGCAAGCTTTATTGCAGCAAGTGCGTTTGATTTTTATGCCCTTGGTCAATCCTGGTGGCATGTGGAATTCAACACGCGCCAATCCCAACGGCATCGATTTGATGCGCAATGCGCCCGTAGAAGCGCATGGCAAAGTACCTTTTTTAGTCGGCGGGCATCGCATTAGCCGACGCTTGCCTTGGTATCGCGGGGGCGTTGACGATGCGATGGAAATCGAAAATCAAGCGCTGTGTAAAGTAGTGCGTGAACAGCTACTCAATCGACCGTTTAGCATGGCAATCGATTGCCATTCAGGCTTTGGTTTAGTCGATCGCGTCTGGTTTCCGCATGCGCACAGCAAGTATCCGATTCCCCATTTAGCGGATATTTTACAGCTCGAAGAATTATTTCAAGAAACCCATCCCCACCATCGCTATCTATTTGAGCCACAAAGCCGCCAATATCAAACCCACGGCGACATCTGGGACTATCTGTATTTAGATCATCAAGCAAGTAGTGCAGCAAATTCCTCCAGTTCACCCAATCCAGCCAAGACATTTTTACCACTTACTTTAGAAATGGGCTCGTGGCTCTGGGTCAAGAAAAATCCCCGCCAATTATTCTCACGCCACGGTATCTTTAATCCCACAGCAGAACATCGATTACACCGTGTCTTACGGCGTCACGCTTCTTGGTTAGATTTTTTAGTACGCGCTAGTTGTGGCTACCAAAATTGGCTCAGCACGGGGCCGCAACGCTGTCGTCTGCAAGAACGCGCGGTAGCCCGCTGGTATCGTTGATGAACGAGGCGATATGACAACCTGGGTTTTACTACGAGGATTGATGCGCGAATCGCGCCATTGGGGAGAGTTTCCACACCACTTACAAAAAGTGATCGGCAATGAAGAAATTGTCTGCATCGACTTTCCGGGCAACGGCGCACTACATCAGCAAGATAGTCTCAATACCGTGCCTGAGATGGCACGATATTGTCGCCAACAACTCATCACAAAAGGATACCCACCGCCGTATCACATCCTAGCAATTTCTATGGGCGCGATGGTCGCCGTGGCTTGGGCAGAATCAGCACCACAGGAAATCCAATCGCTAATTCTAATCAACACCAGCTTAGCCCCACACAACCCGTTTTATCAGCGACTACGCCCACAAAATTATCCCCGCTTGCTGCGTACTTTGATTTTCGGCACAACACAAAAACGTGAGACTTTGATTTTGCAATTGACCAGCCAACTGACTATCAAAAAATCGGCGAGTGCACTGATTGATCAATGGGTACACTATGCCCGCGAATACCCGATTCGACGCAGCAACATCCTAAAACAATTGCATGCAGCGTCACAATTTCACGCACCACATCACGTCCCCAACTCAGCGATTCTCCTACTTGCAGCAAAGCAGGATCAACTAGTGGACGCTCAATGCTCACAGACCTTAGCCGAAAAATGGCAAGTCAACTTACGCCTACATGAAAGCGCTGGCCATGATCTGCCGCTAGATGATAGCGCTTGGGTGATTAAGTCAATTCAAGATTTCATTGCTATTTGAGGTTCAACTTGCGTTGTAAGAAAA
>CAYXJI010000104.1:0-249 GCA_964465175.1 uncultured Burkholderiaceae bacterium
ATCCTGATCAAATTGTGGCTCTTGGCGATTTAAATCCGACTCATCGCGCGCGCGCATCAAGACATCATCATGCCCACCTGAAAAGGCGCGATCGACACTTTTTCTGGCGCGGTATTCTTGCCATTTGCTGTAAATAAAAACCACCACCACAAACGCGCCACCTGCTGCGATCAAACTCAATTGAAAATCCGTCATGCTGCTTAACCCTCACCTACTAAACTTGCCGCCGATTCCATATCGACCGCAACG
>CAYXJI010000104.1:259-6976 GCA_964465175.1 uncultured Burkholderiaceae bacterium
CCCCTGCTCTTGCATGGTGACGCCGATCAATTGTTGCGCCATTTCCATTGCAATCTTATTGTGGGAGATAAATAAAAACTGTGTGTTACTAGACATACGTTTCACCATATTACAGAAACGCTCGGTATTAGAATCATCCAAGGGCGCATCAACCTCATCGAGCAAGCAAAACGGCGCTGGATTTAATTGGAACATAGAGAAAACCAAAGCCGTCGCCGTTAAGGCTTTTTCACCACCCGAAAGCAGATGGATTGTCGCATTTTTCTTGCCTGGCGGTTGTGCCATGACTTGTACACCGGAATCGAGAATCTCGTCTCCCGTCATAATCAATTTAGCCTGTCCGCCGCCGAACAAAATCGGGAACAATTCAGCGAAATGGTGATTCACACGATTGAAGGTATCTTGCAATAAATCGCGCGTTTCGATATCGATTTTATGAATTGCATCTTGCAGCGTTGTAATAGCCTCGGTCAAATCGGCATACTGCGCATCGAGGAAAGTCTTGCGCTCAGTGGCCTGCGCCAACTCGTCTAAAGCGGCCAAATTGACGGCACCCAGCGCGGCAATCGCATTCGTTAATCGCGTAACTTCGCCTTGCAAATAGGATGGTTTTAAATCATCATGCAATTTTTCTTCGAGCGCCGCTTCATCGACTTCAAAGTTACGCAATTGCTCTTCAAATTGTTCTTGATTCAGGCGTGCCGCTTGCTCTTTTAATTGCAGCTCGACGATGCGGTCACGCTGCGGTTGCAAACTGCGCTCAACTTGCATTTTGGATTCTTCTGCATGGCGCAGTTTTTGTGTCAATTGATCGAGCTCATGACGCGCATCGGCCAACACACGTTCTTGATCGCTGCGTTTTTCCAACAGTGTTTGCAAACCAGCGTGGGCGGTTTGTTCATCCATGCTTTCTAATTCGAGCTGACCTTGCTGCATATTCGCGAATAAGTGCGAGGATTGCTCCATCGCAGTCGCGATGCTGCGCTTGAGCTCTTCCATTTTGACACGATGGGTTTTCTCAGAAAAACTGGCCTCTTGCGCAGCCAATTCGAGATCACGCAAGCGAGAACGGGCGTCGTTTAATTGCTGTTCTTTTTCGAGGAAAGCAGTCTGACCATCTTCGTGGCTTTCTTGCATTTCGGCGAGCGCGATATCAAGTTCTTCAAACTTCGCTTCCGATTCGGTACGCGCACTTTGTTGTTCTTGCTCTTGCTCGGCGATTTCCGCCAAATCAGAATGAATCTGGGTGCTACGTTGATTGAAGCGCTCCTGCACTTCCGCCAATTTCATGTACTCAATTTGCAGGCTATGAACAGCTTGCGTTAAGCCCGCAGCGCGTACGCGGAGTTCTTGCAAAGCCTGAGTCGCTTGACTGAGCAATGCCTCGGCACGCACGGCACGGGTTCTACCTTCATCGGCCAATAAGTGTTGAGCACGCGCTTGCTTGCTGATGTTTTCTATATCTTGCTGGCGTGCGAGTACACCATCTTGTTCCGAATCGGCAGCATAAAGTCGCACGCTATTGGCGCTGATGACATGGCCTTCTTTGGTAATGAAACACGCGCCCACTGGCAACTTCGCACGTTCGGCAAACGCCGTCGGCGCGTCCGGTGCGATATACACATGGCTCAACCAATCTTGCATCACACTACGCACACCGGCATCATTGAGTTGCAATAAACTGAGCAGCGGTTTCAAACCGTCTACCGCAGCCACTGGTGCGATCACCTGCGGCGCATACAGCGCCAATTTAGCTGGCGGAGCGTCATTAAAAAAGGCCTTAGCCCATTCCAAATTCGACATCTCCAAGGCAGAAGTCCGCTCGCGCAAGATGGACTCTAAGGCGGTTTGCCAGCCGTTTTCTATCTGCACTTTTTGCCATAATTTAGGCAATTTTTCTAACTCGTGTTTAGCCAACCAGGGCTGTACTTTACCTTGGCTTTCGACTTTTTCTTGCAGCGACTTCAATGCCGCCAAGCGTGCATCGAGCTGGGCGGATTGTGTCGTATCTTTATTGACCTGCTCCTGCGCAGCACGACGCTCTTCTTCTAGCTGCGGTAAACGCTCTTGCGCCTCTTCCAGTTGCATCGTGGTTTCTTCTAGCATCTGCTTTTTTTCTTCTAGCTGCAGCGCCAGATTTTGCAAATGCGAAGAATCTGGCATGACCAGACCTTGCTTCTCTTGATTCAAACGTTCACGACGAACTGCCAAGGTATTCAAAATATTCGAGGCATTGCGTTGATGCGCAGATTCGAGTTCGATCTGCTGTTGCATCTGCATAATTTTGGCGCGTGACTCGGTCGATTTGAGCTGCGCATCGCGCCAGACTTGCTCTAGCGCCGGGATTCTTTCGTGTTGCTGCGCGACTGTTTCTTGTGCTTGTTCGCTGCGCATCGCCAACTCTTCAACATGCATTTCCGCATCCGACAAGTCATCTTGAAATTGCTGGCCTTGGCGCTGCCATTGATCGCGTTGGGCAGACAGAGAAAGTAATTGCGCTTGCAAACGTGCACGTGATTCGATGACGAATTTAATCTGCGCTTCTAAGCTACCAATTTCTGCATTAGTTTGATACAGATTGCCCTGCGCTTGATGCATTTTATCGCCAACTGCATAATGTGCCTGACGCATTTGATCGAGCTCTAATTCGACGTGACGTAGCTTGGCGGTTTGCTCTTCGAGATCGAGCTGACATTTTTCAATTTCAGCAAAATGCTTTTTCTGTTCGGTCGCAGCTTCTCGCTTGCGTAACATCCACAGCAGTTTTTGTTTTTCTTCCTGATCTGCTTGTAAAGAATGGTATTTGTTGGCGACAACAGCCTGGGCTTCGAGTTTTTCTAAATTATTGTTTAACTCGCGCAGAATATCTTCTACACGTACCAAATTTTCGTGGGTATCGTGAATGCGATTCTCAGTTTCGCGGCGACGTTCTTTGTAACGTGATACTCCGGCGGCTTCTTCCAAAAATACGCGTAGTTCTTCAGGACGCGATTCGATAATCCGAGAAATCATGCCCTGACCAATGATCGCATACGCGCGCGGCCCCAAGCCTGTACCCAAGAAAATATCTTGTATATCACGCCGACGCACTGGCTGGCCGTTGATATAGTAAGTGGATGTACCGTCGCGAGTTAAAGTACGTTTGACCGCAATTTCAGCATATTGACTCCACTGACCAGCGGCTTTACCCAAGCTATTATCAAAAATTAATTCAACCGATGAACGTCCTGCAGGTTTGCGATGCGTAGAACCGTTAAAGATCACGTCTTGCATGGACTCGCCGCGCAATTCTGAGGCTTTTGATTCGCCCAAAACCCAACGCACGGCATCAATAATATTCGATTTGCCGCAACCGTTCGGACCAACCACACCGACTAATTGGCCAGGAACATGAAAGTGAGTGGGATCGACGAAGGATTTAAATCCAGCTAATTTAATAGAAGTTAAGCGCACGTTATTTTTATTTATCGATTTTTAGACCAAGATGCACGAATTCAAGAGAATCAAATCAAACGACTACTTGCCTTTTATTTTTCACAAAAGTGCGATATCGAATGATAATTTAACAAATATCAAGCTTATCGTAACGATAAGTAAGACTGCACATCATAACATTCTGAAGCCTGAAATTTGAAGATTTTGACTTGCTGTTGGTAGGAAGTCGGGCAAATCAAGCAGCTAGGCTTAGGTCTTTCAGTGTTAACTTGAGTAAAAATCAAAAGATTCAAGCGCATCGCTTATTTACTTTTCTGAACGGCATTCTGCCCCAGCGCGGCTATAATAGAGGCCGAAAATTATCGCTCTGTGTTTTATTGCCATTTCCGCGCTCCATGCCTTGTTTAAGTGAATTTCTCCGTGAATCCAAATTTAGAAAAATTACAAGCTTATCCGTTTGAAAAATTAAAACGTCTTTTCGCTGGCATTACACCCAATCCTGAGTACAGCGCGATTAGTTTAGGGTTGGGCGAGCCAAAACATGCCACGCCACAATTAATCAAGGATGCTTTAATCGCCAATCTGAATGGTTTGGCGAATTATCCTTCGACCAATGGCATGGAAGGCTTGCGCGTCGCGATCAGCGAGTGGCTGGCGCAGCGCTATGCGATTCCTGCCTTGGATGCAGCCACGCAGATATTGCCGGTCAATGGCTCGCGCGAAGCGCTCTTCTCTTTGGCGCAAACTGTGATCGACACCAGCCAAAATCAACACGGCAGGCCTATCGTGATGTGCCCGAATCCCTTCTATCAAATTTATGAAGGTGCGGCTTATTTAGCTGGCGCCGAACCCTATTTTGCGAATGCCAATCCAGCCAAGAATTTTGCGCCGGATTTTAGTCAAATCCCTGAGGCGATTTGGCAGCGCACGCAATTGTTATTTGTGTGCTCGCCAGGCAATCCGACTGGTGCCGTTTTGACGCTGAATGATTGGAAGGAATTGTTCGACTTATCGGATCGCTATAATTTTGTGATTGCCGCTGATGAATGTTATTCAGAAATTTATTTCGGCGACACCGCGCCACTAGGCAGTTTGGCGGCAGCACGTGCATTGGGTCGTCATGATTATCCTCGTTTAATTACTTTATCGAGTCTCTCTAAACGCTCCAATGTGCCAGGTATGCGCTCTGGTTTTGTGGCTGGCGATGCGCGCATTATCAAGCAATTTTTACTCTATCGCACTTACCACGGCGGCGCGATGTGCCCCAGCATACAGGCTGCCTCCATCGCGGCCTGGAATGATGAACAACACGTCATCGAAAATCGTGCTTTATACGTGAAGAAATTTTCTCAAGTTACCCCTGTCCTACAAGATGTTCTCGATGTTGCGCTACCTGACGCTGCTTTTTACCTTTGGGCTGGCGTCGACAAGCATCTTCAAATCTCTGACACAGAGTTCGCGCAAGGTCTTTACCGAGACTATAATGTGACGGTTTTACCTGGCAGTTTTTTAGCACGCGAGGCACACGGCATTAATCCGGGTAGCAATCGCATTCGAATGGCTTTGGTCGCCGAAGTCGAAGTATGCATGGAAGCCGCGCAAAGAATCGCTGCTTACACTAGCCGCTTAATGAAAGCGCAGTAATATCAGGTAACAGTTTTATTTAATTCTTTCCAATTCGCCCCATCAAATTTACTCACTCATTTACTTATTTAAAGTCATGACACAGCAATTACAAAACATCATCGATCAAGCATGGGAAGACCGTGCCAGCTTTTCCCCTAAAAATGCGCCTGCAGAATTGCGTGAAGCCGTGGCTCACGTTTTGGAACAACTGGATTCTGGCAGCTTGCGCGTGGCACAAAAAATAGACGGTGCTTGGCATGTCAATCAATGGGTGAAAAAAGCCGTGTTGTTGTCCTTCCGCCTAGAAGACAATATCGTGATGCCATCGGGCGAACACATGCAATTTTTCGACAAAGTGCCCACTAAATTCGCTAATTACACTGCCGAAGATTTTGCCAAAGGCGGCTTCCGCGTTGTACCGCCAGCGGTCGCGCGTCGTGGTAGTTTTATCGGTAAAAATGTCGTCTTGATGCCTTCTTACGTCAACATCGGCGCTTATGTCGATGAAGGCGCTATGGTCGATACATGGGCGACAGTCGGCTCTTGCGCGCAGATTGGTAAGAATGTGCATTTATCGGGTGGCGTTGGCATCGGTGGTGTTTTGGAACCTATGCAAGCGAATCCAACTATCATCGAAGATAACTGTTTCATCGGTGCGCGCTCCGAAGTCGTCGAAGGCGTGATCGTGGAAGAAAATTCTGTCATTTCTATGGGTGTGTATATCGGCCAATCCACCAAAATTTATGATCGCGCCACCGGCGAGGTCACTTATGGCCGCATTCCTGCAGGCTCGGTCGTGGTGTCTGGTAATTTGCCGTCGGCCTGTGGTAAGTACAGTTTGTATTGTGCCGTGATTGTGAAACGCGTCGATGCGCAGACACGTTCTAAAACGAGCATTAATGAATTATTGCGCGGCGCTTGATTATCAATCTTCGGCAAGTCATTATTTAATGCAATAAGTACCGTCATCATCTAAGACATAGGAAGGAAATTACCATGGCAATGGATCGTTTATTTCATTTAATGAAAGACAAAAATGCGTCGGATATGTTTTTTGCAATCAATTCGCCGATACATTTAAAAATCAATGGCAATCTCCTTCCCATCAATCAGCAAAGGATGGATGAAGACAATATTATGGCCTTACTTGCTGAAGTTCTCTCTACTGAACAGATTGCCGAATACAAGCGCGAAAATGAACTCAATGTCGGTATAGGCATGAAAGATGTCGGACGATTCCGCTTATCTGCGTTCAGACAACGCGGTTCAACTTCTGCGGTTTTTCGATTTGTTCCGGGGCACATTCCCGCCTTTAGCAGCCTACATTTACCGCCCGTACTCGCCGATTTAATCATGGAAAAACGTGGATTAATTTTGGTGGTTGGTGCGACAGGCTCTGGTAAATCAACTTCCATTGCCTCCATGCTGGATTACCGCAATGAAGTGAAGACCGGTCATATCCTCACCATTGAAGATCCTATCGAGTATTTATTCCGCAGCAAAAAGTCTATCGTGAATCAACGCGAAGTCGGGACTGACGCCGATAGCTTAAAAACCGCGCTGCGCAATTCGCTGCGACAAGCACCTGACTGTATTTTGATCGGTGAGATTCGTGATTTGGAAACGATGATGGCAGCGATTGCTTACGCGCAATCC
>CAYXJI010000104.1:6995-10619 GCA_964465175.1 uncultured Burkholderiaceae bacterium
GTGTTGGCGACTTTGCATGCCAATAATAGTTACCAAGCGTTGAACCGTATCATTAGTTTCTTTCCGATCGAAAATCGTAGCGCCTTGTTATTAGATTTAGCGTCGGCAATCAAAGCCGTCATCTCACAACGCTTAATCAAGGCAGTTGATGGTGGACGATGCCCTGCTGTTGAAATTATGATGAACACGCGGTATGTGGCGGAATTGATTGAACAAGGTAATATTTTCCAAATCAAAGAGGCCATCGAGAAAAGTCTATCGCCTGGTTCGCAAACTTTTGAACGTGCCTTGCTGCAGTTAATCAAAGATGGTTTGATTACCCAAGAAGAAGGTTTGGCCAACGCAGACTCTGCCAATAATTTGTTGTGGCTATTGAATAACGATGCCGCCTTGGCGCAAAAAGTGCAGCCAGAAGCAGAGCCTGAACACAATACCGACGCCACTTTCACTGAATTCAATTTGAATATGTAAGCATGCACATGAAGAACAGCATTACTTTATTTGGCATCCCCAATTGCGACACGGTAAAAAAAGCGCGCACTTGGTTAGAGCAAGAATCGATTTCATTTACTTTTCACAATTTCAAGAAAGACGGATTAAAGCAGGCCCAAGTCGAAGTCTGGTTGCAAAAAATTGATCTCGAACGTCTCATTAATCGCAAAGGCACGAGTTGGCGTGCATTGACTGAAGCGCAAAAATTGCAGGCGGATGAGAGAGAAAATGCGATTGCCTTAGTCTTGGCAAATCCCTCACTAATCAAGCGCCCTGTATTGCAAATTGACCAGGATATCAACGGTAGCAACAAACTAGCCCATGTGGGTGTAGGTTTTAACGATCAACAATACCAAACCATTTTTAAAGAAATCTAAGTGTTCATGAGCAAAACTCTCGCCTTAACCGAACAACTAATCGCTTTAGATTCTGTCACACCAGAAGACAAAGGCTGCCAAAACACCCTCATCAATTTATTGAAGCCGCTAGGTTTTACGTGTGAAACGATACAGTCAGGCGAGGTCACAAATTTATGGGCGCGCCGTGGCACGACGCAGCCGCTGGTAGTTTTTGCAGGTCACACTGATGTGGTGCCGACGGGTCCGGTCACGCAATGGCAATCAGCGCCGTTCGCACCTACCCATCGCGACGGTAAATTGTACGGGCGCGGCGCGGCGGATATGAAAACTTCGATTGCCGCATTCGTCATCGCCACTGAAGAATTTGTGGCAGCCCATCCTGATCATCAAGGCTCGATCGCTTTTTTAATTACCAGTGACGAAGAAGGGCCAGCAACCGATGGCACCGTGGTCGTCTGCAATCTTTTAAAAGAACGTGGCGAACAACTGGATTACTGCATTGTTGGTGAGCCAACTTCTAGCGAGGTACTGGGCGACACGATTAAAAACGGTCGTCGCGGCACCATGTCGGGCAAGCTCATCGTCAAGGGTGTGCAAGGTCATATCGCCTATCCTCAGTTGACCAAAAATCCCATTCATCTGGCGGCACCAGCGTTAGCAGAATTAGTCAATGAAGTGTGGGATCAAGGCAATGACTACTACTTGCCAACTTCATGGCAGATGTCGAATATTCACGGCGGTACGGGGGCATCAAATGTCATTCCAGGCGAAGTCGTGATTGATTTTAATTTCCGTTTTTCCACTGCCAGCACCGCCGAAGGTTTGCAACAACGCGTTCAAGCCATTCTCGACCAGCATCAACTCGATTACGATTTAAAATGGACTATAGGCGGTCATCCCTTCTTAACGCCCAAGGGCAATTTAAGTGATGCCTTGGCCAAAGCAATTAAAGACGAAACGGGTGTCACGACCGAATTATCCACCACGGGTGGAACCTCGGATGGTCGCTTTATCGCGAAGATTTGTCCGCAAGTAGTGGAATTTGGCCCGCCCAACGGCAGCATTCATAAAATCGACGAGCACATAGAAATTCGTTACGTCGATCCACTCAAAAACATCTATCGCCGCGCGCTAGAGAATTTATTATTAAGTGAATCCATAAAATGACCAGTTCAAATACACTGCCCTTTCAAACGCTACGCGATCTATTGCGCTATGCAGTCACCCGTTTTAACACCGCACAATTATTCTTCGGTCATGGCAGCGCCAATGCCTTAGATGAAGCGGCGTATTTGTTATTGCACACTTTAAAGCTCCCTCTCGATAAAATTGAACCCTTTCTTGATGCGCGCTTATTACCGCATGAAATCGATGCGGCCATTGCCGTCATCGAGCGCCGTGCGACAGATCGCGTGCCCGCGTCCTACATCACCAATGAAGCGTGGCTGGGCACGTATAATTTCTACGTCGATGAACGTGTAATCGTGCCGCGCTCATTTATCGCCGAATTAATCCCTGAGCGCTTCACGCCGTGGATACAAGATCCTGAAGAAGTGACGGATATCTTGGAGCTCTGCACAGGCTCTGGCTGCTTACCGATTATGTTGGCCGATGCCTTTGAAAATGCACAAGTCGATGCAGTGGATATTTCAAAAGAGGCGCTAGAAGTCGCGCGCAAAAACGTCGCCACCTACGACCTAGCCGATCGCATCAATTTGATAGCGTCAGATTTATACAGCAATGTCCCCGATAAGTTATACGACATGATCATCACCAATCCGCCTTATGTTAACTCGCAATCGATGCGTCAATTGCCTAAGGAATACCAACACGAGCCGCAAATCGCTTTGGCGGGTGGTGATGACGGCATGGACTTGGTGCGAAAAATCGTCGCAGGTGCGGCATCTCGTTTAAAACCAAACGGTATTTTGATGGTAGAGATCGGCAATGAACGTGTTTTTGCGGATGCCGCTTTTGCCGAATATGGCTTAACTTGGTTATCCACCAGTGCGGGTGACGACATGGTTTTCATGCTCACAGCGGAGCAACTGCAAGATAGTATTTAATTATTTAGTTAGTTCCACCCATTTCTCCAAAAGTTTTATCGCTCAAAACGATGCTTCAACTCGTTTTGAGCATTTTTGTTTTTGTAGCCCATTTATTTTTTTAATTTTTGTTAGTCAATAATGATACGTCTTCAACAGGTCATCCTCGCTCGCGGCACTAAACCACTTTTCGATAGCGTCGATGTCACGCTCAACCCGGGCGATAAAATCGGCCTGATCGGCTCCAACGGCGCGGGCAAATCCAGCTTATTCGCCATGCTACGCGGCGAGCTGCATCCTGATCAAGGCAGCATCGAGTTCCCCGCCAAATGGCAATTAGCCCACGTCGCGCAAGAAACGCCGCCCTTAGAACGCAGCGCGATTGACTATGCGATTGATGGCGATGTCACACTGCGCAAACTTGAAGCGCAGTTGGCAGAACTCGAAGCACAACCGGAGTCGCACGACAATGGCATCGCGATCGGTAACGTATATGGTGCGCTGTCGGATGCAGACGCCTATACGGTGCGTTCTCGCGGTGAACAATTATTACTGGGCTTGGGCTTTACCATCGAACAAATGGAGCAATCAGTCGCGAGTTTCTCGGGTGGTTGGCGTATGCGATTAAACTTGGCGCAAGCCTTGATGTGTAAATCGGATTTACTACTACTCGATGAGCCTACCAACCACTTGGATCTCGATGCCATCATTTGGCTAGAAGATTGGCT
>CAYXJI010000105.1:0-1242 GCA_964465175.1 uncultured Burkholderiaceae bacterium
ATTGAAGTCAACAGAGACCAAAGGCGCTGTGTTGTAATCCAAAATACCTTTCAAAGCACCTTCAGAAGCTTCTTTCAATACTTTGTTGATTTCTTCAACAGTAGTATCGCGCTTAGCGATAAACGTCAGATCAACCACAGAAACATTAATGGTTGGAACGCGCATTGCGTAGCCATCCAATTTGCCATTCAACTCTGGCAGTACCAAACCAACGGCAGCCGCCGCGCCAGTTTTGGTAGGAATCATGCTCATCGTTGCAGAACGTGCGCGACGTAAGTCTTCATGCATTACGTCTGTCAACACTTGATCGTTAGTGTAAGCGTGGATCGTTGTCATCAAGCCGCTTTCGATACCGATCGCATCGTTCAATGGTTTTGCCAATGGAGCTAAGCAGTTTGTTGTGCAAGATGCGTTAGAAATAACGATGTCAGTTGCTTTCAATACGCCGTGGTTCACGCCGTAAACAATCGTTGCATCAACGTCTTTACCGCCTGGTGCAGAAATGATGACTTTCTTTGCGCCGCCAGCGATGTGCGCGGATGCTTTTTCTTTAGTCGTGAAGAAGCCTGTGCATTCCAATACCACGTCCACGCCCAACTCACCCCAAGGAATATTCGCTGGATTGCGTTCCGCGAACACTTTGATCTTGTCGCCATTGACGATCATGGTGTCGCCTTCGACTGTGACTGTGCCTGGGAACTTACCGTGGGCTGTATCGTAACGTGTCAAATGCGCGTTAGATTCTGCGTTACCCAAATCGTTAATTGCAACGATTTGAATTTCATTTTTAAACTTACCACCTTCATAATGTGCACGAAGGATGTTACGACCGATACGGCCATAGCCGTTAATTGCGACGCGAATCGTCATGGTTCAATCTCCAAAAAGACAAACAGCAACAAAAAATAAAACACAAAAAAATCTTAACATCTCGCCGCAGAGGCGAAGAGTACGCAGAGAGTTCCATAAAAGAACAATGCTTCCTCTGCGCCTCCGCGGTTAAAAGCTTTTTCGCTTCAACGACAAATCACTGAAGCGCTTTCGGAAATGGCAAGGCATCCGCCGACGCCATCATCACGCTCAACTCACTCCAACCATAACCAACTTCGGTAAGGTCTAATCCATCCCAGCTAAAATCTTGCTCGATGAGGATCTCTCCACCGAGTTCTTCGTAAAAATTGCGCGCTTGGGAATTGCCGTCAATCACCCAAATTACACAACTAGTGCAGCCCATCGCTTGTA
>CAYXJI010000105.1:1252-7509 GCA_964465175.1 uncultured Burkholderiaceae bacterium
CCACAACGTTGCCATTGTGGCCGAATATAAATCGCATTAATTTCACCATCTTTGTCTAGCTTAGGTTCAGGCAATTTCATCGCTGAAACAAAGCCCACAATTTCATTTTCACTGACCGCAACATACACGCACAGACTATCTTCTTTCACTGGCAATGCCTGCAAAATCGTGCGCCAGTGCAGTACGTTTTCGTTCATGTCCATCTCATTGAGATAGCTATCAGGGATCATGCCACGATAAGTCGTACGCCAGCCTTCGATGCGTATTGCTGCGATCGCTTCCGCATCGGCGACTGTGGCACGACGTAATTGGATTTCCTTGATTTTATTCATATTGAGTATGGATCACTTGCGCGTGGTCAAAATAAACTGACTTAAGCCAAAACAGATTTCACTTTTGCCACCACATTCTCTACCGTGAAGCCAAAGTATTTAAACAAAACGCCTGCTGGTGCAGATTCACCGAAGGTATCGATACCGACCACAGCGCCTTCTAAGCCTACATATTTATGCCAGAACGCTGTCACACCAGCCTCAATCGCCACGCGTGGCAACCCTTTGCCCAATACGCTCAACTGATATGCCTTGTCTTGACGATCAAACACATCGGTTGAAGGCATAGACACCACGCGTGCTGGAATTCCTTGTGCAGCCAATTCCGCAGCGGATTTCACAGCAAGTTCAATTTCAGAACCGGTCGCAATTAACACCACTTTCGCATCCGCTGCGTCTTGCAAAATGTAGCCACCACGAGCGATGTCAGCAACTTGTTGTGCACTGCGTTCTTGGAACGGCAAGTTTTGACGAGAGAAAATCAAAGTCGATGGACCATCGGCACGTTTGATCGATTCAGCCCAAGCCACTGTCGATTCAGTCGTATCGCATGGACGCCAGTTATCCAAATTCGGGATCAAACGCATGCTGGAGATATGTTCTACAGATTGATGCGTAGGACCATCTTCACCGAGACCGATTGAGTCATGCGTGAACACGAACAGTGTGCGGATTTTCATCAACGCTGCCATACGAATCGCATTGCGGCTGTAGTCTGAGAAAGTCAGGAAAGTCGCGCCAAATGGTAAGTAGCCGCCATGCAAAGCGATACCATTCATGATCGCGCTCATACCAAATTCACGCACGCCATAATTGATGTGATTGCCGGCTTGATTTGCACGCACTGCCACGCATTCTTTCCAGTTGGTCAAATTCGAACCAGTCAAATCGGCAGAACCACCGAGGAATTCGGGTAAGCTTGGAGCAAAAGCTTGAATCGCATTTTGACTCGCTTTGCGAGTTGCGATCGTTTCTTTTTTCTCGACTACAGATGCCAAAGCTGCTTTAACAACTTCGTCAAAATTCGCTGGCAAAGTGCTGTTCATACGACGAGTTAATTCCACTGCTTTGATTGGATGCGCTGCGCTATAAGCGGCAAATGCAGCATTCCATTCCGCTTCTGCTTTCGCGCCATCGGCTTTGGCATCCCATGCACTGTACACTTCCGCTGGCACTTCAAACGGTGGATAGTTCCAATCAATAGTCGCACGCACTGCTGCCACTTCTTTATCACCCAATGCCGCACCGTGCACATTGTGCGTGCCTTGCATATTCGGCGAACCTTTGCCAATGATAGTACGGCAGCAGATCAGCGTTGGTTTGTCCGAGGCTTTAGCAGCGATGATTGCTTGATTCACTGCTTCGACATTATGACCATCGACAGCGCGAATCACATTCCAACCATAAGACTCAAAACGTGCAGGTGTGTCGTCTGTGAACCAGCCTTCTACGTGACCATCAATCGAGATGCCATTGTCATCCCAAAATGCCGTTAATTTATTCAACTTCCAAGTACCAGCTAAGGAACAAGCCTCGTGTGAAATGCCTTCCATCAAGCAACCATCACCCATGAAAACATAAGTGCGGTGATCAACAATATTTGCACCATCCACATTGAATTCTGCTGCGAGTAATTTTTCAGCTAATGCCATACCAACTGCATTGGTAATGCCTTGACCGAGTGGACCTGTCGTTGTTTCCACGCCTGGTGTGATATGCACTTCAGGATGTCCAGCGGTTTTCGAATGCAATTGACGGAAATTGCTGATCTCAGACATCGGCAAATCGTAGCCAGTCAGATGCAACAAAGAATAATGCAACATCGAGCCATGACCATTCGACAAAACGAAACGATCACGATTCACCCATTTTGGATTAGTAGGATTATGACGATAGTGGCCTGCCCACAATGCGACTGCGATTTCCGCCATGCCCATAGGCGCCCCCGGATGACCGGAGTTGGCTTTTTGAACAGCGTCCATAGACAATGCGCGTATCGCATTGGCCATCTTAGAAGTATTTTCAGGCTGGAAAGTGGATGTCATAGCGGCAGTGGAGGTAAAGTTATTAAAATCTTGCGGAAGAATAAATTCATTTGAATTAAGTTCTGGCTGAGTACATTGCTCAAAACCATCGTTTTATTCTATAAAGTCCGTTATTTTACCAGAGCAGCGCGCCACAGAATACAATTGCGACTTTCACATCATTTTTTAGACGGATTTATGGAAGGTTTGCACCTCACTGCCGATTGCTTCGATTGTCGATGCGATCCTGCCCTGTTATTTAAAGAAACACATTTACGCGACCTCGTCCGCGCGCTCACAATAGATGCTAGGTTGACCATCGTTGGCGAGAAATTTCACGCATTTACCCATGCTGACGGCAGCGCCGCTGGCGTCACCGGCACCTTGCTTTTAGCCGAGTCCCACGTCGCCATTCATACTTGGCCGGAACGCCAAGCGGTCACTTTAGACGTCTATGTCTGCAACTTTGAAAATGACAATAGCCACAAAGCTCGTGACATCGTCGAACACCTCATCACGACTTTTCAGCCGAGACAAGTCTCACGCCAACAGCTACAGCGTGGCATGCCGCCGCCTGAGCCAAAACGCCAAGTGCTAGAACACTTGAGCCCTTACACCGCGATGCAGACCGAAATCGATCACATCATCGCCGAAGTTCAAAGTCCGTATCAGCATATACAAATCGCCGCGACGCCAGAATTCGGCAAAATCATGCGTATCGATGGGGCCATGATGACCTCGGAAAAAGACGAATTTTATTATCACGAAGCCTTAGTCCACCCCGCCGCCATCACACATGGCAATCCACGCACGGCGCTGATTATCGGTGGCGGCGATGGAGGCTCGACCGAGGAATTATTAAAACATCGCAGCATAAAAAACATCACTTTGTGTGAAATCGATGAGCAAGTCATCGCGCTGTCGCGTCAACATTTGAGCGCCATTCATCAACATGCTTTCGACTCCCCAAAAGTCAACATCATTCACACGGATGGTTTTGCGTTTATCCACGAGAGTCAGCAAAGCTTTGACCTCATTTTATTAGACCTGACAGATCCCATCGCGCCCAATGGCAATGCGCTGGCGGAATCTTGCATGAGCGAGGCATTTTTTCATTCTTGTTATGCGCGTTTGAATGTGGGGGGGACTATAGTTTTGCATCTCGGTAGTGAGTTCTACCATCGTGAGCGCTATCAAGCGACATTGGCTCGACTCGAAAAGGCGTTTGACATGGTCAGTCCTTACGCTGTTTTCATTCCCTTGTATGGCGCTTTGTGGGGCATGGCGATCGCCACAAAAACACCCGCGACTGGCAACATCACCAAGCCTAGTGATCTCTCAATTAGCCTGATCCATGACAGACTACAAGCACAGGACATCACTGATTTAAAATATTACAGCGGCGAGCAGCATGCCACACTGTTCGTGCCAAGCTCACGGCTGCGCTGAACCACGCAAAGAAACAACAGGCGGTGAGCAACGGTAAAACAAAAGCACGAAGACCATTACAAGCCTGCATCGCAGTATTACAATGGCAATCCACTTTTGCTGCCGCAGCTTTGATTGAGATTTTTAGAAGGAGTGCCGATGAGCACACAACAAAAACGCCGTGTTTCACAACGCTTGCCATTGATGTTGGTGACGTCCGCCGCAGTTGCAGGCTTGACCGGCTGCGGCAACGATGATCCCAATGCCAATCTAGCGAGCGTGCGGGACGAATACAAAAGTTTAGAGGATTGCCAAGAGGATTGGGGCAGCACCGATCCTTGCCAACCACAACCAGCACCACCCAATAGCAATGCCATCGCCAATACCGGCAATACATCGGGCGGACATCTGTATTCAGGCCGCTATTGGGGACCGAGTTATTACGAAGGTCAAAGGTCTGTTGCGCAACGCAGCTTTTTAGGGAGTCGCTTCAATGGCAATACTGCTCAATTAAGTGACAAAGCCGTGAGTCGCAGTGTGACACGTAGCGTCAGCCGTGGCGGCTTTGGCTCAAGTTCCCGTGGCTTTTCGGGCGGAGGCTAGGCAGCATGATTCGTGAATCGCTAACACCCCGCACAGGCTGGCAAAGACAATTTGAAGATTTAGGTTTCAGCTATCACTCTATCGATGGCTTGTATTGGGATGAGCGCTACGCTTACCGCTTTACCGCGCATCAAATTGATGTCTTAGAACAAGCCACGCTCGACCTCCATCAAATGAG
Source organism: uncultured Burkholderiaceae bacterium (assembly GCA_964465175.1). Lineage (GTDB taxonomy): Bacteria > Pseudomonadota > Gammaproteobacteria > Burkholderiales > Burkholderiaceae_D > Undibacterium. The sequence continues at coordinate 5,818 of CAYXJI010000105.1, forward strand.
TCTAGCGGCGCTTGAACATGTCATACGTCAAGGTCAAATTGAGCGCTTTGCCGTACCGCAAGCTTTCTGGTCGCAAGTCGAAGAGAGCTGGCGCGATAAGGAATTTTCCTTATTTGGTCGTTTTGATTTAAGTTGGAATGGCACGGGCGCGCCCAAAATGTTGGAATACAATGCTGACACGCCAACCGGTCTAGTGGAATCATCGGTAGCACAATGGTATTGGTTGCAAGACGTTTTTCCAGACACCGATCAATTTAATTCTTTGCACGAAAAATTAATAAAACAATGGAAAAAATTTGATGGCAAAGGTGTCTTGCATTTTGTTTGTGCCGATAGCGAAGAAGATATTGGCAATCTCTCCTATTTGCGCGACACGGCCATTCAGGCCGGTTTTGCCACCAAACAAATCCTCATCAGTGATGTAGGCTGGGATGAAGCGAACGCTGAATTAGTCGATGACAACGATGTCAAGGTCGATAATCTGTTTAAACTTTATCCTTGGGAATGGCTGTGTCGCGAACAATTTGCATCGCATCTGCTGAGCCGCCCTGCTCGTATCATCGAACCCGCATGGAAAATGATTTTATCGAATAAGGCGATCTTGCCTGTTTTATGGGAATTATTTCCAGATCATCCTAATCTATTACCAGCCTACAGCGAAGCCTGGCGCATCAGCGGTAATTTTGTGAAGAAACCTTTGCTATCACGTGAAGGTGAAAACATTTCGATTTATGCTGATGGCAATGTCATGCATACTGAAGGTGAATACGGTCACGAAGGCTTTATTTACCAAGCCTACGCACCACAGCCGAAATTTGATGACGGCATCACGCCCGCGTATACCTCAATTGGCGCTTGGGTAGTCGGCGATGAAGCAGCAGGCATAGGCATACGTGAGGACGAGACCTTAATCACAAAAAATACTAGCCGTTTTGTACCGCACTACTTTGTCGACTAAGCCGCCAAACTACCCACCAATATCTAGCATTTTTTTGAAAGACTTATTATGAGCGCACAATTTTTAGCTTACGGATTTCCCGCTTTTATCAGCCATTTTGGTTCGGCACTCGCATTTTTATTTCTGTTTATCGCGGTCTACATTCGCCTCACGCCTTACAAAGAGATTACCCTCATCCGCGAAGGCAACACCGCTGCGGCCGCCAGTTTATCCGGTGCGGTTTTAGGCTATTGCATCGCACTCGCCTCATCAGTCGCGCATAGTGTCGATCTAGTCGACATGCTAATTTGGGGCGCGATTGCCTTGGTGATTCAACTGCTCGCGTTCTTTGTGGCGCGACTGATTTTGCCGGATCTCATTAAAGATGTACCAGAAAACAAACTCGCTTCAGGTATTTTTCTAGGGGCGCTCAGTTTGGGGATGGGTATACTAAATGCGGCTTGTCAGTCTTATTGATTACGTCGACCTATAGAAAAATCGTAGTCGCTCACGCGCTACGCGACGCTAAGCTAAGCTTAGCTAAGTCAAATCAAATTAAACCAAATTATCCAACTCAAATCCATGCCGCGTTTTTATTGCTCTCTTCCACTGACCATCGGTGCACAAATTGATTTACCTGCAGATACAGCACATCATATTTTCGTTTTACGTTTACAAAGTGGCGACAACATCGAACTTTTTAATGGCGAAGGCGGTAGTTATCTGGCGACACTGATTACCATCAGCAAAAAACA
>CAYXJI010000105.1:7519-10602 GCA_964465175.1 uncultured Burkholderiaceae bacterium
GTTTTTTTACCCGAAGACGTCGAATTAGCTTTCAATTTGAGCTTAGCGCAAGCCCTGCCCGAAGCATCAAAGATGGATTGGATCATAGAAAAAGCCGTAGAATTAGGTGTCAATCATATACAACCACTAGCGGCGCAACGCAGCGTAGTTAAACTCACTCCCGAGCGCGCTGAGAAAAAAATGCAGCACTGGCAAGGCATCATACAAAGCGCGACCGAGCAATGTGGCCGTAAGCGTCTAGCGCATTTGGCAGATTTAATCGATGTGCAAAAATGGTTGCTGCAGCAGGATATGCACAAACGCATCTTACTATCACCGCGCGCCACGCAGTCACTGGCAGACTGGACCAGGCATCACCCAGCGCAAGCGGTGACTATCATGGTCGGCCCGGAAGGTGGATTCTCAGAGAGCGAAGAACAACTTGCGATCAAGCAAGGAGCACTAATGCTGAGTATGGGGCCACGTGTACTTAGAACTGAAACTGCGGGTTTAGCCGCCATTAGTGTAATGAGTGCGGCTTGGGGTGGTATGTAAACTGCGTTCGACCAAGAGAACCATTACCCAGAGACCAATAAACTGAGCCCAATTTAAATAGCTGGATCAAATAACTCCATGAAAAAAATTTTCTTAACAGCAGGATGCGCTTTAATTTTTAGCCAAGCAAGCTCAGCGTTTGCACAGGCAAAACAAGAAGCACCGCTGGTCTCCATCGCCACGCATGATGCCTTCTTCGAACAACTACGCCAATTATGTGGCAAAGCTTTCGAAGGAAAAGTCGCAGTCGACCATCCTCAATCCGACGGCTTTGAAGGACGACTAGTGATGCATGTGCGCAAATGCAGCGACAGCCAATTACAGATACCCTTTCATGTTGAGAATAATCACTCTCGCACGTGGATCATAACAAAAACAGGCTCTGGGCTTTCACTCAAGCACGATCACCGTCACGCAGATGGCAGTCATGATGCACAAACCATGTATGGCGGACACACATTAGATGCTGGCTGGAACAATGTGCAATCTTTTCCTGCAGATCAATATTCCAAAGAATTATTTGCGCGCCTAGGTGGTGCGCAATCGATAAGCAATGTCTGGCAAATCTTCATTTACCCCAAGAGTTTCAGTTATCGTTTGACGCGAGAGGGGCGTGAATTTCGGGTTAATTTTGATCTTACAAAGGCAATCGACTTACCACCTACGCCTTGGGGATATTGAAAACCCAATAGAGGCGCATTGACATTTCTATTTCCCCTGCTGATTTGTTACACTTCGGTTTCGTCCAATCAGCACGCCACCAGCTTAACCCTAGGCCGCTGCTCACCTCAAAGAATAGGCAGTCCACATGCATTCCCCGCTCCCCGTGATCCAATGGATAGAAAATCAAGAAACTCAGAGTATGCTTTGGCATTCAGAAAATGCCAGCAGTGCGCCTAAGCGCACCCAGATTGCGGATGACACGCTCGACGCAGATACCGCGTATCGATTGGCCTGCGAAGGCACTGCCCTACTGTGGCGTGGCGACTTTCAAAACGCGAAAAATTTGTTGCAGGCGATGGCGCGCAGAATCGATAAGAAAGTTGACAAAAAACGTGACAAAGCAAAAAAGCCTGAGTCTGCAAGCCTCGCGCCCGCACAAGCCTTCCATTTACACCGACAAGCACAAGCACAACGCGCACGCACACTAGGCATGCTGATTATTCCTGTGAATGCCGATTTCAGCATTGCCCTACGACGTGCACCCGATGTGCAAGCGGCATGCCTTGAAGCATATGGAAAAATTGAACATCCATTCGCCGTTTCACTACGCGAATTATTGGGCGTCATCGGCGCGCATGAATGGCGCAAAAATGGTGTTGCTATCGCCGCCTTAGACAATAAAATTCACCCTTACTATGGTGTATTCTCACCAGTACGTGGTGAATATCTAGAACTCGTCGCCAAGGCACCATTACCCAACACGGATTTAGCCTTCGACATAGGCACCGGTACGGGCGTGATCGCAGCCATCTTGGCACGCCGTGGGGTACAAAAAACCATTGCGACCGATCAAGACCCTCGTGCGCTTGCCTGCGCAGCAGAAAATCTGCAGCGCCTAGGCGTGAACGATCAAGTCGAATTAGTGCAAACCGACTTATTTCCAGCTGGCCTAGCCTCATTAATCGTGTGTAATCCACCTTGGATTCCAGCACGCCCGAACTCAGCAATTGAATTTGCGGTCTATGACCCGGACAGTCGCATGCTGCGCGGATTTTTGAGTGGTGTAGCAGAACATCTCAAAGCCGATGGTGAAGCGTGGTTGATCATGTCCGATTTAGCTGAACAACTAGGCCTGCGTAATGCCCAAGAATTTTGGCAATGGATAGCGGCTGGCAATTTAGAAGTAATCGGCAAGATGGACATACGCCCTCAACATACAAAATCACGCGACACCAATGACCCTTTGCATCAAGCCCGCTCAGCGGAAATCACCTCACTTTGGCGCCTGCGTCAAAAATTAATTTAGGAAAAAAAAATGCGTAATGCACTTTTAATTATCGACATGCAAAATGCATGGATAGAAGAAGCCCCTCGCTTCGAAATAGACGCCATGTTTAAACGCATTAACGCCTTGTCCGAGCGTTTTCGGCAACAAGGTTTGCCTGTGATTTTCATACAGCACGAAACCAATGAAGTGTTACCAGGCACACGTGACTGGCAAATGCACGAAAAACTAAGCCATCACGCCTCCGATTACGTCGTCAATAAAACCGCATGCGATTCATTTGCCGATACGTCCTTAACAACATTATTAGAGACGCTAGGATGCTGCACATTATGTATCTGTGGACTAGCCACGGAATTCTGTGTCGACACGAGCTTACGTTCTGCTTTATCGCGTGGCTTTGATGTAATCGCTTTCAGCGATGCACATACTACCGCAGATAGAGCGCATCTCACCGCTGAATCTATCGTTCGCCATCACAGTTGGATATGGACGAATCTCGCATTACCAGCACAACGACAACTACGCGTCCTCACCAGTACCGATTTTTTGGCGGAATAGACACGAAGGATGTAAGATTTTCAGCCAAAATCGACGCAAC
>CAYXJI010000106.1:0-2920 GCA_964465175.1 uncultured Burkholderiaceae bacterium
CACGACCGATACATACAAATTATGAAAGTTGAAAAATCACGCTGGGTTTACGGCAATGTAATGCGTCAGTTCAAGCAGGTAGGATTCTTTCTGCACCAAAATCGCTTTAGATTACCCCTGAAAAACATGGCCAACGCGTTGATAGTGCCGATTGACATAATGGGTATAAGAACCATTGAGCAATTTCATACCGTCAGACAAAGACCTTGGCAACCGGGGAGTGTTCATATAGAAAATCTGAGTTGTTATTCAGTTTGCTTTGCCTCTGCTAAAAATTTTTCAGTTGCCTTACGCATGCCGATAAAAATAGCATTGGATGTTTTTGATGGAAAATCTTTCGGCAATTGGCTTTCTACAACCTTCAATGCTTCGTCAATTTTTTCTGCCAATGCCAACATTGCACTCCACGTCAATTCACCACCATTCTTGTCGGCAAGCTGCTTCCAGTGACGTGCATGAATATCTTTAAACTTGTAATGTACGTTTTTTCCTCGAAGTGACAGTGCCATTCCAGCTTTATGCCAATTAAGATTTTGAGTCCCACTTCCTATGTATGGCCATGCTGAAAGTACGTCGTATAGTGGCGTCATTTCATAGTTGTCACCAGGCTGTAAAAAAATTGAGTAATTTTTTGCATGTCCATCTGGCGCTGCCAATAAGAAAAAAATAAGCTGGGTCAGCATAAAAAATAAACCATCGCTTTTGTTTAAACTTCCTTGAAGTAGCTGCAGACAATTTAGCGCGGTTGGTCCACCGTCTTTTTCGTATTTTTTTTCTGGCGATATACCAAGCGCTTGGCAAAAATCTTCTTGTGGAAGGCGCGCTATCCAAGTGCCGTTATCCATCCATTTTCTATCAAATCTCTCTACAATGAGAACAGTTTCTTTTCCAAATGTACCGATAGATGTGGTTGCTATTGGCAAGCCTAATGCCATCATGATTTCAGCGCAAAGCCACTCGTTATAAACAGAATCAGAAAAATCAACTCGTGCGCTTCCACCGCCAATAACACCAAGAGGCAATTTAAAAATGTGTGTTGTTGGTGTTGAGTTTTTCGGTTTACACCATTGATTTTGATAGAACAACAGCGCCGTTTTTTCTTGTGCTCCTGCGATAGATATTCTCAACAAATCTTCATCGTCAATTGACATATTGTTTGAAGGCGTTGCTAACAAAATTTCTTCAATATCATTTTCCGTTAAAGCCTCAAATTGAATTTGATTCCATCCATCTGGAGTCATCCCTTCTGGAAGTAATTGCACAGCACCTACGCAATCCCTACCTATGGCGTTTAAAAGGCTAAAAGTATCTGTTTTTGTTTTGAACTTTCTACTAATTCGTGATCTTATTTTTTCGTTGTCTGGGAGTAGATTGTCAAAGTAATGTTTGACTTCTTCTCCCTTAATTTCTAACGCGGCATTAATTGGTAATGAAAGTGACAGTGCGCGACAGTGCGCTGATTGTAGCCATGATTCTTTATAATGAAATGAATGAGATCCTCGGTCAACACGCCAAGTGCCAATCAATTCACCATTCATCCATACATCCAACGCTTGCATTACCAGTTACCTTGCCTTGTTTTTGAAACCAACTGGAGTATTTTTTCGATCTCAGTATTATGCCCGGCACTTTTTAGTGTTTTTTCAATTTGTTGGCGTATTTGTTCATTAACATTATTGTTAACGCTATTTTGCAATTGTCTGCGTATGCCTTCTTCCGAAGTAATTTGAGATTTTACGTTTTCTGATTCTGGCACTCGTGCTTCTTCATTCAACGTCACTGTTACATCGAGGATTGCAAATAATTGCATTAATTGATCAAAGCTAACTAAACCTGGATTGGCCTCAATCTCTGCAATTCTTGCTTGGCTTACCCCAACAAGCTCTCCCAATTGCGCCTGTGTTAGCCCGCGCGTCTTCCTGAGTGCACGAAGGTGCTGCCTCAATTGAGTAGTAAATTTAATAGGATATTGATTAGACATGAAGTGAGTATATAAGGTTTAGCTTATAAATACTTGGTTTCCTCTCTTAATGCTGCAGAAAAACAACCCTTAGCATATATAGTGCAATTACAAGCTAAGACTTATAAACTGAAATTATAGGCTTTAAGCTATATTTGTAGTGCCACCAAGCTTGAAATCATTGCATGCCATGATTGCCACCACTTCGATGTTAAAGGTATCGGCTAATGGGTGATCCAGCGACCTGGGTGAAATTGTCACCAAGCTTTACAAAACATGCCATGTCAAGAGTTGGCCGCGTGCTTTTTTTTGACCCCGCGCTTCTTGCGCAATTTTACGAACTCAACGTTTATGCGGATGCCGCTTGACTAGATGGTAGATAAATTCTGCTAAATTTCGCTGACCATCCCACTTTGGGGTCAGGCCTTACGTTTGACACTTAACATCAGCCAACGCCACTCTCCCTCTGATTTATTCACAGATCAATATCAAATGTAAGGCCTGACCCCGTGCTCATCCTTTGGGGTCTGTACTTTGGGGTCTGTACTTTGGGGTCAGGCCTTACGTTTGACATTTAACATCAGCCAACGCCACTCTCCCTCTGATTTATTCACAGATGAATGTCAAATGTAAGGCCTGACCCCGTGCTTCTGTTTCAATCAAAAGGTGGTCGTGATTGTCCATCAGACAGTAAGCGTGGCAATACCAATCATAGCGATCCACCACGATTTTCAACAGCGATAAAAACCGCTGTCTATCATCGTCATTAGCATAAATATTCGCTCGTGCATTCCCGCGGGCGGTGACGTGGTACAAAGCACCTGCATACTCTATGCGTACTTTGCGTAACGGTCTCGCCATTTCAATCTCCCGTCGATTTAGTTACGGTAAAGTCTTGGATGGCGAAAGGTAGATGTCAAATGTAAGGCCTGACCCCGTGCTTCTGACCCCGTGCTTCTG
>CAYXJI010000106.1:2930-10240 GCA_964465175.1 uncultured Burkholderiaceae bacterium
AACCCGAGTGAACTGCTTTGCAGTTGCCCACCAAAAGCGACACTTAGGTGCGACCATGTTTAACCCAGAAGTTTCATTAGAATTTGCGATGTATTTGCGATGATAAGGGATGTATTTTTCGAGGCAGTTTTGACGAGAATGATGACAGCTCGTCGCTCGAAGGTTTTCAAGTCTGCCTGCAGCAAGGCGTCGTAGCTGGCGTGGCCAGTTTGCAGCACTAGCCAAGCATTAGTTTGCCGTGGCAGGATCAGTGAGCACTTTCTGGTCAGGCCTTACGTTTGACATTTAACATAATCCAACGCCACTCTCCCTCTGATTCATTTACAGATGAATGTCAAATGTAAGGCCTGGCCCCGCGCTCCCGAGTCATAATTTAGAAAAATTTAAATCATTGGTAAAAAGCGCTTATACTGTACAAAATTATGTACTTTGTTAATTAAGGATTGTGATGGCTTTCTCTGTCAGTGACGTTATTCCCCTTTCTCAGGCGCGTGCCAATCTTTCCGAATTAGCCGATCAGGTAAAGGCTGGCGCTGAAAAAATTGTCACCAAAAATGGTGAAAGTTATATTGCTTTGATAGACGCGCAACGGCTCGACTATTACCACCCACTTGAGCGTGCACGCATTCACTTGTTGCTGCTTGATGATGCATCAAAAGGCATTGCGGATATTCAGGCAGGGCGGGTCAAAGATGCAAAGCAAGCCTTACAAAGTCTGAAAAAACGTCGCCTCAGTAAATCATAGTTATGTTGATAAAGTTAACCGACAACTTCGAGACTAATCTTGAAGCGATCGAGATTTTCTGGGACGAGTGCCAATTCCCACCAGGCTACGACCGACTTCTGGACGAACTGGAACAAACTATCATCCCGAATCTCGAACGCTTTCCTATGATAGGTCGTCCTTTTATTTCACTTCAGCCCGATTCAGTAGAAGCCGCGCACTTACAAGATAAGTTGCACAAAAAATTGGCCGACATTGGAGTAGATAACGATGTGCGCCAATATACAATCGAGAACTATTTAGTTCTGTATGCGATCATCCACGACGTAATCTATTTGCTCTCGATTAAACACAACAAACAATTGTCTTTTGATTTCACCCATCTTTGGACCGATAGAATCTAAAAATGAGCTACCTATACCAAGCGCTGTCCAATAAGGTCGATGTATGGCGTACTGAAAACTACCCTTGTGACGACTATCCAGCGATTCGAGAAATTTTAGAATTTGCAGTCGAAGACGTTGAAACTGGACAGCTACGTTATCTACGCCGCGCCCAACTTCGGGCGTTGGAAACTTACTGGTTTTTACGCCTCGTTCTTGGCACACCAAAAATCCCCGAGTTATATGAAAAACTTTTCCCTAAGCCTAAAGACAGACGGGAAGCGATGGGACTCACACATCCAGATATAGTTAGCTTGATTGCTGATGATGGTATTGAGGCGTGCATTGAAAAGGTACGAACCGATAACGCATTCGTCAGAAAATATGCACTTGAAAGCTTACGTGAATCTTTAACCTTAGACTATGCCAGTTACATACTCGCACTGGCGATGGGCGCTGGAAAAACCATATTAATGGGTTCGATTGTCTCAACAGAATTTGCAATGGCGCTCGAATACCCAGATGGCCCATTTGTACAAAACGCATTGATTTTTGCACCAGGAAAAACGATATTAAGTGCCTTGCGCGAATTAGCTGACGTTCCTTATGAACGATTGCTGCCTGCGCGATTATACAAATCGTTTGCGGCAAGTCTTAAGCTTACTTTCACACGCGACGGTGACAAACAAATCCCGATTACGTGGGGTAGCAGTTTCAATATTATTGTTACCAATACAGAGAAAATCCGGATTCAAAAACCAAATACACGTGCCAATTCAAACCAGCTCTCTTTATTATCCAGCACCAAGGAAGAGCAAGCGGGTGAATTAGCAAATTTGCGACTTCAAGCCATCGCATCTTTGCCACATTTGGCTGTTTTCTCTGACGAAGCTCATCATACTTATGGGCAAAAACTATTGGGGAAATGGGAGAAGGACAAAGAAACAGGTGAGCTAGTCTTCAAAGAGGACGGCATCAAAAAAGTACGCCGCACCATTGATTACTTGGCACAGCAGACCAACCTCATCGTCGTCATTAATGCGACCGGTACGCCCTATTTTGAACGCCAGCCATTGCGTGACGTGGTGGTGTGGTATGGCTTAGGCGAAGGCATACGCGATGGGGTACTCAAAGAGCTTGCCAACAACATCAAGGTATTTGATCTGGACGATGGCGAGGCAGAAACCATGGTATCTGCGGTAGTTGATGATTTTGTTACTACTTACTGGTCTGTCAGACTGCCTAACGGTGCACCAGCCCGGCTGGCAATGTATTTTCCCAATATCGAAACACGTGATGAATTACGTGGTGCCGTGGAATCGGCGCTTGCTTTACGCGGCCTGGGCAATGATATCTTATTAGCAGTCGATGGAAAATCGTCCGATTCCGTCCGCCAGGCGTTCTATGCGACCGGCTCTGATTCAAGTGCGCCGCATCGTATTTTATTGTTGGTCAATATGGGTACTGAAGGGTGGAATTGTCCAAGTCTGTTCGCCACCGCATTAATTCGCAAGCTTGCTAATAGCAACAACTTTGTCTTGCAGGCAGCAACGCGCTGCCTGCGCCAAGTACCAGGCAATGCTTACCCGGCACGGGTTTATCTTACGAATACCAACAAAAAAACCTTGGAAGCACAACTAGCAGAGACCTATGGAACTAGCCTCAAAGATCTTGATCTGCAACACGCAGAACGAGTGGAAAAAGAGATCGTTTTACACAGGCCAAATTTACCACCCTTACTCATCAAAAAACGTGTACTGCGCTATCGCCGTAAAACATCGGGCGCGAACACTACCCCTTTGACTTTCAGTATGCCAACTGAAATAGCGCCGCAAGGTGCCGTCATTCAAACCTTAAGAGTTGTAGAGACTGTGTCTGGCAAGACATCCCTGCAAAGGGTGGATGCAGGTGAAGAAACCATCCTGACCACCTCGTCAGACCTCGATGTCTACACTGCCGCGACTGAGCTTGCCGCTAACTACCATTTAGAGACTCGCGAAGTATTAGCGGCACTGCGCCAGACTTACGGTATAGGAAACGATGTACCCGATTATCATTTATGGCCGTTGGGACGTCAGATTGAAACACAGCGTGCCGAATACGAAGAGCATTACGAAGAAATTGATGTCGCAGTTGCCTTAGTCAAAGCGGATGGCTTTGATCAGCGCGAGAAAAATGGAAACATTAGCTATACCGCACGTATCAGCTTTGCCAAAGAACGTGAAGCACTATATAAAACATCGGTAGAGACCTCAGATGCTGCGTTCGCGCTGACGAATAGTTTCCATTACGAAGGATATAACTTTGACTCAAAACCGGAGGCAGAGTTTTTAAATTGGACACTTGGCCTGCTGAAAAATGAAGCACATCAGATTGAAGGTATTTGGTTCACCGGTGGTCTAACCGATCCCGCCAAAACAGATCTCTGCGCCGAGTATCTTGGCGATGACGGTCGCTGGCATCGCTACACCCCTGATTTTGTGTTGCGCCGTGCGGATGGAAAACATCTGGTGGTGGAGATCAAAAAAGATAGCTTCAGCCCCGACATTAGCGCTGACTTGGCCCGCTTCCTAAATGGTGAAGAACCGCAAACATTAGAAGGCCGCAAGGCGGTTGCCCTTAAACGCTGGGAAGCACTGAATCCTGACAAACTCGCCTATCACGTCATGTTCGCGGATACAGAATTAGCCGATGCAGGAAAAAGCCAAGTCCGGGACTTTATGATAGGGCACTAAGTTGCAGAATTCAGTTTCCCGCTAAAGTGACGCAATCAAAACTTTGCAATGAATACAAAAACAGAGAATATTCCAATGACTGAAAAAACTAAAAACATCAAGAACACGAGAGACGTCATCGTCGGGAAAGCCAAAGGCCGTCCCATGCTGACTTGGGTGGGTAAAAAACCACTTGGCCGTGTCACCGCCTATCCGGCACAAGCGATGGAACGCTTTGATGCAGTACCTGCCGCAAAAGGCAATTCGTCGGTAACATTACAAAACACCGACTGGAGCGAATGGCCAAAAGATGTGCAGCAAGGTGGTTTGCTTTATCACGGCGATAACAAAGACGTGCTGGCGCATTTGCTGGCAAACGGATTTCGCGGCAAGGTGAAATTGATCTACATTGATCCACCATTTGATAGCGGGGCAGACTATGTCCGCAAGGTGCAATTGCGTGGAGCTAGCGGCAGTATCAAGATTGAAGGTGAGGACTACGTTCTCGGCGAGCAAGTTCAATACAGCGATATTTGGGCAAATGATAATTATTTGCAATTTATGTACGAGAGATTACTTATGCTCAAAGAACTTCTTTCGGAAGATGGCAGTCTTTACATTCACTGTGATCAACGAAAATCTCACTATCTTAAAATAGTTGCTGATGAGATTTTTGGAACTGAGAATTTTAGAAATGAAATCTCATGGAAACGTACTTCATCGCATAACGATACTACCGATAGATTTAGCAGAGTAAAAGATACGATCTTATTTTACGCAAATAGTGACGGGGCGACATTTAATACGACCTATCTCCCTTACACGCAGGAATATATCGATGCTGAGTGGAACGAACTTCCTTCCGGACGGTTTTACAAATTCGAGAATATGTTGGATCCACAAGGCAAAATGAAGTCATTTAACTTTCATGGCACTGAAGCTAGATGGCGCACTGGATTAGATAATATGGAGGCAATGTGGAATGCACCTCAAACTGAGGTTCCAAATAGTCATGGAAGAATTAAACTCGGACGAAATGGATTACCAATAAAACGATGCAGAATAGTGTTCATGGACGAACTCCCGGGAGTCCAGCTTAGTGACGTTTGGGATGACATTTCATACATTGCCGGTCGCGCAAAGGAAGCAGAAAATTATCCAACACAAAAACCTCAAAAACTTCTTGAGAGAATAATTCATGCTTCAAGTAAAACTGGTGATTTAGTACTTGATTGTTTTATCGGATCGGGAACTACCGCAGCTGTTGCACAAAAAATGGGGCGCCGTTGGATAGGCTGTGATATCAATAAAGGAGCGATTCAAACTACGGCGAAACGTCTTCAAGAGATTATGCAAAACCAATTCGCTGATCTTAGCTCAGAGATCAGCCAAGGGAAATTATTAGACGAGGAAAAGGATGCGGTACTGCCCTGTCAATTGAGTTTTTCGACCTTACGTGTCAACGACTACGATCTGCAAATTCAGCACAACGAAGCCGTGGAACTGGCCTGCCAACATGTAGGCGTGACGCGCACGCGCACTGATTCTTATTTTGACGGTACACAAGGCGGTCGCTTGGTAAAAATCGTACCATTCAATCACCCGCTCACACCGCTAGATCTAGAAGCCATGCGCGCCGAACTGCGCACGCGCCCTGATGAAGAGCGCGATGTGTTGTTGGTTAGCTTGGGCATACAGCATGATGCGCGTCAATGGGTGGAAGATTACAACCGCAATCGTCCTATCAATAAACTGCATGTGATTGAGCTGCGTTCAGATCGCAAGTACGGCGGCATCATCAAGCATGAACCGATCAGTGCCGATATCAACATTAAGCGCGATGGAGAGAAGTTACTGGTCGAAATTGTAGATGTCATTTCACCGACCATCATTCAACGTTTAAATCTGGAGCAAGGTATTTTCCGTGCACAAATTAGCGATTGGCGCGCCGTGGTGGATTGCATCCTGATAGATACACAGCACAATGGTGAAGTGTTTAATGTTACTTTGTCAGATGTACCTGAACGCAAGCAAGATCTGATACTTGGTCGCTATGAATTAGCGGCACCTCAGATGGGTAGCAAAGTGGCCGTGAAGATCATCGATATGCTGGGTGAAGAATTAATACTTATTTTTGAAGTCTGACTTAGCCAGTCCCTGAAGAACCAGGCTTCTTGAGCTCGGCGAACTTAATTGCCATTGTTGGGTTGCCTCAAGTTAGCTTCTTGATCGTCACATCCTGTGCCTTGAGGGAAGCTGGGGTCAAACTTAACTCTTATACACTTCGTTTGTTATTCTCATGCGCCCGAAGATAACTTGCGTCAGACTAAATTAAATGAGAACCACGATCAAAAATCATGTGTCGAGCATTTTGTCGAAAACGGGAGGCTCGATACCGCATCCGTGCGGTGTTACGCGGTCTCGAATTGGGGTACATATAAGCTAGAGGTGCCCTATAACTTATATTCCAAGCATACCCACGGAAAAGTGGGCATTTGGAAAGTTAAAGTTGTGGTGTCAGGCCTTACATTTGACATTTAAGATCCATCAATACAAATTTTTACTGCACGACTCACCGTCGTAGAGAAGCTAGGGACAGTTCTAACATTAATATGTTTTGCACCTGAAAGTCGATAAAGAAATGGGCACAAATCTGTGCCCATTTCCTTTACCTAAACTTCAAAGCTATCAAGCCAAACTACGCAACTCCCGCAAAGCCACAGACACCGGTGCCAAATCCGCACCCTGCGTGGTAATCGTCGCCAACAATTGATTCAACTTCACGATCGCTGCTGTGTGTTGTTCGCGCCAGGTTGCGATGTCTTCTTGGCGTGATCGCAGTGATTTGGTGACTTGGCTGGCGATGGAATACACGTCGTCGCGGGCGCTGCCGCGGGCTTGTGTTTGCCATAGCGTGTCGGTTGGCAGGCGGTTGATTTGATCGCGCCAACCGGTTAAGCCTAATTCGGCATCGACGCCAAAATAGGTGCGGGCGGCTTTTTCTAAATCACTGCCTGTACTTTGTGCCAGATCGACTAAGTCCAAGGCTGGGAAGATGAATTCCAGCGCGGCTAAGTTTTCTGCTAGGCCTGCTTCGACACCGGCTTTGACCAAGGCTGCGCTGGCTTCTTGTAAGCTGGCGTAGGCGGCGGCTGGTAACCAGGTCGCTACGTTGGCGCGCAGTTCGCGTGCGCCTGGTTGGTAGCGTTGGATCAGCGTTGGCAAGTCGGCGTTCGCAGTGCGGGCGCGTAGCATCCAGCGTGAGGCGCGTTGCGCGATGGCAGTCAATTTGCTGAGCAGGTCTAGCTGCAATTTAGAATCGACTTTGTAATCGAGCGCATCGATTTGATCCCACAATGCTTCCAGATCAAAAATCTCGCGTGCCAGCGTGAAGGCGCGGATCACATCGGCAGCGGAAGCAGCGGCTTCTGAGGCGATGAAATTGACAAAGGTTGCGCCAGTGCGATTGACCACGGTGTTGGTGATAAA
>CAYXJI010000106.1:10260-10556 GCA_964465175.1 uncultured Burkholderiaceae bacterium
GTGGGAAGTAGGCTTTTAAAGCACGGCTGAAGAACGGGTCGTCTGGCAAATTAGAGGCGACCAATTCATCAAACACAGCCATCTTGGCGTAGGCCAAAACGACGGCGTTTTCTGGTGCGGTTAAGCCTTGTTTGTGCGCACGGCGACGGGCGATTTCTTCATCGGATGGGAGGAATTCGATCGCACGGTTTAAGCGGCCTTGGCGCTCTAAAGTTTGCATCAAGCGTTGTTGACCATCGAGTACATACAAAGGACGGTGGCAAGCGATGTCGAGTGCCTGGCCTTGGTAGTAGTTG
>CAYXJI010000107.1:0-7016 GCA_964465175.1 uncultured Burkholderiaceae bacterium
TAGTTGCTGTTCTAGTTGCTTGATTTGGTAACTGATTGCTGACTGAGCGCGGTGCAAACGCAGCGCGGCTTTGGCGACGCTGCCTTCTCGCACCACTGTGTCCAAAGCCAGCATAAAATTTAAATCGAGACTCATGAGCGAAATTTGTTTGTAAAGTTAATCTAAATTTTAGATGATGTTAAGCGAAATATTACGCTTTTTTTGTTGATTCGTCTTGAGTAAAGTAGCGTTCAATGTAGCCAATGCGGTATTGGCTAAGAAAAATTTTAGGAGACTGACGATGACGCAAGCAAATCCCTTACAACTACGTGGCATAGAATTTACCGAGTTTTGCGGTCCTTCTGCTGAGCACTTGGAAAAACTCTTCTGGGCCTTCGGCTTTTCTAAATTGCGTCGTCATCCTAGTAAAGAAATTAGCTATTTCCGTCAGAACGATATTCATTTTCTGGTGAACAGCGAACGTCAAGGTTTCTCGGCAGATTTCGCAAAAAAACATGGACCGTCAATTTGTTCTATGGGATGGCGCGTCGAGAATGCTGCTTACGCCTTAGCGCAAGCGGTGCAGCGCGGCGCTCGTGCAGTGGCAGATGCGGATAAAGATCATGCATATCCAGCAGTGTATGGTATTGGTGATAGCGTCATCTATTTCATCGAGCCGACTGGCGCTAATACGTCTATCTATGAACGTGATTTTGTCGCGTTGGACGCGCCTTTGATTCAGCCTGAAAAAGGATTTTTGGCGGTCGATCATTTGACCAATAACGTCCCCTTTGGTGAGCAGCAAAAATGGGCGAGTTTTTATAAAGATATTTTTGGTTTTACGGAAGTGCGTTATTTCGATATTCAGGGGGCGAAAACTGGCTTGACTAGTTTTGCCTTGCGCTCACCAGATGGTAGTTTCTGCATTCCTATCAATCAACCAAAAAACGAGCAGGATCAGATTGCTGAATATCTGCGTGACTACAATGGCCCAGGTGTACAGCATTTGGCCTTCCTCACTAGCGATATTTTGCACTCACTTGATCAATTGCAGGGCAGCGATATCGAGACTTTGGATATTGATGATGACTACTATCAAGAGGTGTTTCAACGGGTGCCGCATGTGCGTCAAGATCATGCCCGTATCGCACAACATCAAGTCTTAGTGGACGGCGATGAAGATGGCTACTTATTGCAAATTTTTACCAAGAATATTATCGGCCCTATCTTTATCGAGATCATTCAACGCGAAAATAATCTGAGTTTTGGCGAAGGTAATTTTGGTGCCTTGTTCCGCTCTATCGAAAAAGATCAAGAACGCCGTGGCGTTATTTAAGGAGAAAATCATGGCACTACAAGGAGTACACCACGTCGCTTATCGCTGTCGCGACACAAAAGAAACAGTGGAGTTCTATCAAAAGACTTTGGGCATGGATTTTATGCTGGCGATCTCGGAAGATCGTGTGCCCTCTACTAAGGAAGAGAATCCCTATATGCATGTGTTCCTCGATGCGGGGAACGGCAATGTCTTAGCGTTCTTTGAAATCCCAAATTCGCCCGAGATGGGACGCGACCCCAATACGCCGTCTTGGGTGCAACATCTCGCTTTTAAAGTCGATAGTCTAGCAAGCTTGATGAGCGCTAAAGCGCACTTGGAAAGCTTAGGTCTTGAGGTGGTCGGACCGACTAATCATGAGTTGTTTCAGTCGATCTATTTTAATGATCCAAATGGTCATAGAATTGAGTTAGCCGCGAACACCTCGACGCCAGAGATGCTTAATAAACTCAAAGAAATTGCACCGCAAATGTTGGCAGACTGGACTGCCAGTAAGCGCACGGTACATCATGCGGCATGGTTACATGAGAAAGAGTTTGCCACGCATTAGTCGGGCATCGTTTTGAGATCAGTAATCGAAAACCACAGTTCTTTGCGCGCTAAGGGCGCCCCTTTTGGCAGCAAAGGATTCGGTATCTCGATGACTTTTCGCCCCGCTAGCTTGGCATGTTGTATCGCTACTTTATGAAAGCTATAAAACAATTGATCGAAGGAACCATCCTTGATCGCTACTTCGAGACCGCGCCGTATCGATTCGGCTAAAGCTAGATTGGTTTGGTGCACATAAAAATAGAATGCGCTGGGATAGTGAATCACAACATAGGGATCGATTGCCAGTTCTTCTTTACCATGGGTGGAAACTTCATATTCAATCTCCAGTAGAGAGCGAGGAAAGTAATCAAATCGATTTGCCTTCAACATTTTATATAAATTATCGGTCTCGTAAGAGCGTTCGACTTTGAGTCCGGCGGCCATCAATATTTGGGTGTCCGTCCAATGATAGCCTTGGCCAGCGGAATATTTTTTGATGTCGGCTAAGGTTTTCGTTTCTGCAAAAAGCGCAGCGTTCGCTTTGTTCATTAAAGGAATGCGCCAACCCATTAGCCCCTTCATGATACAAATTCGCACCGGCAAGAGTATTGCCTCGCGTTCATGGCTGGCACCGCCCCAATACACGTCGATTAGCTTTCCATCTCTTAATGCATTGAATTGACGCGCTTTATTCAGATCCGTGAGCACCGCTTGTGCAGTTAAATTTTCCCCGGATTTCTTGAGGGCGAGCTTTAGCAGCTCAATTGAGTATTCCGGCGCATTGGGCAGCGCACTCGTGCTCTGTGGATATCGCACAATTCCGTCGGCAAAAGCCGCACTCGTCCAGCCGCTGACTGCTAATAATAGGGCGCAGCTAGCCAAGAATTTACAGGCTTGTAATCGTGAAGAGGAGAGCGTGGCTACCATGTGCTTGCATGCTGCAAATTAAAAATACCTTACTTTACTATGAGCACGGGGTAAAGCGGCAATAGCTTCATTAACTGTGTGGTTTTGCAGGCTACTTCCTGACACCTCCGCACCAGTCACAGTGCCCTTGAATTTCAAATTTCCAACGCTCGCTATTTTTTAGCGCAGGTTTCCGATTAAGCATTACGATGTTGTTCAATAATCTTTGCCAATCGTCGCACCAAAATTGCCATATCTTGACTATCGACTTGCGCGTACCCCAACATTAAACCACTCCAGCTTTGTTTGCGCTTGCCAATCGCATGGGCGCTCAAAGCGGGTGCGACGATGTTTTGTTGAAGTGCTGATCGGCTGACCTGCTGATCGTCTATCGTGTCATCTAAAAATCGTATCGCCAAGTGCATGCCAGCGCTCGCACCGTGGACGCTCACGACATCAGGTAAATGTGTCTGCACTAGCGCGATTAAGGTGTCGCGTCGTTGTCGGTATAAGCGTCGTGTGCGGCGTAAATGTTGGGAAAAATAGTCGTTTTGAATGAACTGCGCCAAGCACAATTGGTCTGCTGAGCGGCCTCGTAAATGCGACTTTGATATCAAATTTTTTAAGCCAATAATACGGTTCTTGGGCACAATCATATAGGCGATACGCATCGCTGGAAACATTGTTTTACTAAACGTGCCTAAGTACAAAACCGGCGCATCGGGGAAGAGACCTTGCATGGCAGGTAGTGGCGGGCCATCATGCCTAAACTCACTGTCGTAGTCATCTTCGATGATGAGCGCGCCATGCGCTTGTGCCTGCGCGATCAGCTCTAAACGTCGCGCCAGCGTTAGCACGCCACCAGTGGGATATTGATGCGAAGGGGTGACGTAAATTAATTTCGGTGTATGTAATGTCCAATCGCGTTGACTCGGTGCAATGCCCGATTCATCGATAGGAATGCCGATAATATTTAATTGTGCCGCACGAAACGCGATCTGTGCGCCGATATAGCCCGGATTTTCTATCCACACTTTTTGCTGAGTATCGGCGAATGCTTGGGCGCATAAGTTGAGACTACTTTGTGTGCCGTCAGTGATGATGACTTGCTCGGCAGTACAGGCCACGCCACGGGAGGCGCGCAGGTAGTCTGCGATGGCTACCCGCAAATCTAGTTCGCCGAGTGGGCTGGCATAGCCTAATTTCGCCCTGGGTAAATTGCGCCAAGTTTTATCCAATAATCTGCGCCAAATCGCCACCGGAAAATCGAGTAGAGATGGCACGCCAGGCGCAAAACCGCTGGTGAGATCGGATTCGACAGGCCAAGGCATAATGTCCTGTGCACGGCGGGCTAAGCTTGCTTGTTCTACGCTGTTGTCGGCGAAATCTGCAGACATCTGCTTGGTCGGGTTTGCCACAGGATTTGTCACCACTGCTAAATGTGCGGACAATGGGTTGACCATCGTGCCGCGTCTATCCGCGAGCAAAAATCCTTCTGAAATCAATTGTTCATAAGCGAAGACAACCGTATTGCGGGCAATATTTAATTCTTGGGCCAAGCGTCGACTGGCTGGAAGGCGCAACCCTGCGCTCAATATTCCTTGCTGAATCGCGTGCCGCAGGCAGGCATGCAAACGCCGCTGCGAAGACCAATCGGCGACCTCGTGGTGTTCAGAGAATTGTTTAAGAATAAATGGGAAGTCCATATTGAGTATTTGTAGTCCTAACTATTTGTATTAACTTGGCTCTATGTTTAGAGCCAGCATTGGATTATATTACGCCTCTTGAAATAGATTAGTTTAGATTGATTAGGAAAATTTATGAGTAGCTCAGACAATACTATCCTGCCGACCTCCATGGCACCAAGTGAACGGACGCGAGTACGCCGCATCGCGGAAAATGCACATTACGAAACGAGTTTGTTACACCAGATTATCGACGATGCGTATTTATGCAATGTCGCGTTCCAAGATGCGCAGGGCACGCACAGCATTCCCACAGCGTGCTGGCGTGAAGGTGATCATTTGTACATACATGGCTCGAATGCAGGGCGACTCACCAAGGTCTTAATGGCAGGTGCTCAAGCCTGTGTCAGCATCACGCATCTCGATGGCTTGGTATTGGCGCGCGCAGCATTTAATCACTCGATGAATTACCGCTCGGCGATGATCTATGGCGTATTTCAGCGGGTCGAGGGTGAGGCGCAGAAAGTGGCATCAATGGCCGCTTTCATGCATAAAATCGCACCTGGACGAGAAAATCATGCGCGCCCAGGAAGTCAAGCAGAGCTAGCAGGCACTACGATTATGCGTATCGCATTAACAGAGGCCGCCTGCAAGATGCGGACAGGCGGCCCGAAAGACGATGAGGAGGATATGGATAGGGAAGTGTGGGCAGGCGTATTACCGATGTCCATGAGACATGATGTGCCAATGGTTGATGAGCAGAATATTGTGGACATGCCAGATTATGTGAACAATTGGCAGACAAAGACCTGAGGGCTTGAAGGTCTCGATTGGACGGACTATTTTTAGCCCGTTCAATTTTAGCCCGTCCAATTGCTGATTGCTTGGCAAACGCTATAGGCCTGGCAAGCGCCGTGCAGACAAGCTGCTACGCTCAAACGCCTTGCCGCGTAAGATAACGTGGCTGATTTGATCGTAAGCTTTCATGTTTTTTAGGGGATTGCTCTTCATCAGCAATAAATCCGCTTGCTTGCCAACTTCGACACTACCAATCCTATCTTCTAGCTTTAAAGCGCGCGCATTCGCTATGGTCATGGCACTGAATAATTCGGCGAGGCTCATACCTGCTTCTAGCCATCTATCCATTTCCCAGCGTCCGTTCATGCCGGGAAACTGGGTGTAAAACGGACCACTAGGGGTGTCGCTACCAAACTGTAAAGTCGCGCCTTCGCGATGCAATTGCGCTGTCATGTTGCGTACCACGGCGAGCGGTTTTTGGTACATAGTTTTGAACGCTTGATAGCGAGCGTCTGGTGTTGAGTGTGGTATTTCTACTTGCTCCGCTAGCATGTTCTTCATCCATGCACCGGCGGCGCTTTGGTACCATGTGATTAAGTCGGCAGGAATGGCTTCGGCCACCATTGTTTGCTCAAAAAATGCAGGATTCATTTCTTCTTGCTCACCGTACAGCACTTGCATGGTCGGCTGTACAGCGATCCCTGCTTGCTTAATTTCCTTGGCGATTTGTGGTAGGCGAGATGGCAAGGATGGCGTACTTAGCGGCTCGATCTGTTTTGTTTCGTGCCACATGCCATGCACCAAAGTGTCTATGCCGGTTTTTAAGGCAAACTCATAAGCCGCTTGTGAATTGCCGTGCAAGTAGACTGGCATTTGTTGGCGCTTTGCCTGTTCAACCACCGCTTTAATCAATTCCACCGATGGTACGGGTAAATTTTTCTGCGGGCCAAAGCCTGTTTCGTAAAAGACCTTAATGCAACTAGCTCCGATCTGTTTGGCCAGCGCCACCACCGCTGCCGGGCTATGCTCTTCTTTTTTGAAATGCGCAGGATAGACGTCTGGTTGCGCTGGGTCATACAACATGACTTTGCTGGCGGGCACTTGAAACTGCAATTCTTTGCCCAGCCACACGGCAGGGTAGCCATTGGGAATACTCACCGGCACACAATAAAATGCCTGCGGACCAGCCGGATGTTGATTCCATTGCCGGATGAAATCAGGATCACCAGTTAGATCGAGTACTGTGGTGAAACCAAAATAAGCATAGCTGCGCGGCATCTGTTCACGCGCCTGTTGCAACATCGGCGCGTCTTCTGCCGTTTTACCCGTATAGCCGGGAACGCCGTCGAGATGCACATGGCTATCGATTAAACCCGGCGTGAGAAATTGTCTTTGACCGTCAATGGTTTGGTCGAATTTGCCTTGGACTAGCTTGTTCGCTGGGGTGATTTTGTCAATTTTGCCATCACGAAGCACCACATCGCTTAACACCGAGGCCGATAATTGCTTGCCACCGACGATGTGTACATTTTTGATCAAAACACTGTCAGCATGACTAGCGAAACTAATCAAACTGCAGACAGCGAAAGTGACGTTGCGTACAGGACTGGCGATGCGCGCCAGAAGATGTCGGCATTGACGACGAGTGACAGCGAGAGATAAAGGCAACATGGAGACCCCTTTTGATTGGATGAAGTCCCTACACTTTGCGTGACTGCGCGATGGCGTGCGACCTAAAACGCGATTGAGGACGTGTCAAATGTTGCAAAATGCTGCTGTAG
>CAYXJI010000107.1:7026-10532 GCA_964465175.1 uncultured Burkholderiaceae bacterium
GTTCCGTTCAAGGACATCAAGCACCACGACAAGGCCATCGAGCACAACATGAGGCAGCTCGCGTGAGCAAGATCATCAATACACTTTGCTTGTTTTTTTCTCTGAGTCTCCGTGCCTCCGTATTGAGAGTTTTTAGCTTTATTCTTTTATGCGATTGACCTGTAGGTGATGGGGCCGATGGTTTTTTATCGCACCAGTTTCGTTTATCATCTTGCCTCATGACTTCCCTTATCCCCCAAATCATTAGCCATTTGCAAATTGCTAATGCAATTTTGTGCCTTTTGATGGCCGCATACTTACTCAGTATGGCATCGCGGCGCCCCTTAGCCAAACGTTTGATGGCGATCAATTGTGTCTTGTTTGCCCATCAAAGCTTAGCCTTGGTGGGGATTTTGAACGCGCATGCAGCGTGGTTTTTAGTGAGTCGACCCTTATTCGCAATGCAGTTGGGTCCCATGCTGTATTTGTATTTTTTATGCATACACAGGGAAGAAGATAGGCTAGAGGCCAAAGACGCATTGCATTTTATAGGCGGCTTAGCGCTGTTTCTATTATTCGTCAGCGTTAAATCATTACGGCCCTTAGTCGGCCCCGCTATCTTTAGCAGTTTTTTGATTTACACCTTACTTATCGCCAAGCAACTAAGGAAAAGTAAGCGCGAATTAGCCCACATAGGCAGTTATGCTGAGTCCGCCTTCCTTTGGCTCAAGGCCTTATTGGCGATAGCGATAGTGAATATTATGTTGGAGCTCGCTGTTAATGTTGAGCTTGCTTATGGTGTCGCATTGGAAAACTCAGGTTCTTTACTTGTGGCCAGTGTCGCTTTTTTAAGCATCAATGCCAGTATGGTGCTCGCCGCTTTGCGCCGCAGTCACTATCTAGAATGGATGTATCAACTCGCTAGCCCTATACCGAAACCTGAGCAAGACCACGCCACGAGTGCAGTAATCTCAGTCGTCGATGATGCAGAGAGCCGAGCGCTATTTGAACGATGGGAAAAGTTGGTGCAAACTGAGCAATTGCATAAACTAGAATTTGGTATCACCTTGCCGCAAGCTGCGCGTAAGTTGCAAGTACCAGCGCGTCAGCTATCGAATGCCGTGAACCAAATCTACCGCAAAAGCTTTTCCAGCTATCTAAACGATCTACGCATCCAAGAAGCGCAATTGCTACTGCGTAATCGAAAAGAGCTGAGCGTGATCGAGGTCATGCACGAGTCGGGTTTTAGCAGTAAGTCGAATTTTAATAAAGAATTTTTGCGCGTAGTCGGCATGTCGCCTAGCGCTTTTCGTGAAAATACTTAGTGGCGAATGCCAAAGCACTGGACGGAAATAGGGCGCCCTAACTCTGCGTTGCGGGACAAGCCCGCAATGAAAAAAACAATCAAATTTGTGTAAAACCACCATCAACACAAAGCTCAATGCCATTGATATAGCTCGCGTCCGATGCTGCCAAAAAACAAACGACGTTGGCGATTTCTTCCGCCTGCGCCATTCTTCCTAGCGGTACGGCCTCCGTCAAATATTGTTTAAATCCTTGCAGCGATTCTTCTGTCATTTTCAGACCGTTCTTTAAAATCGGCGTAGACGTCACGCCTGGGCTGATGGTGTTGACGCGAATTTTTTTGTCCTTGAGCTCATTGCACCAAGTGCGCGCAAACGAACGCACCGCTGCTTTTGATGCGCTGTAAAGGCTCAAATTAGGCATGCCTTTATTGGCAGCGACGGAGGCGTTGAGAATAATGCTGCCTTCATTCTTCATCATTGGCAATAAGCTTTGTACGGTGAAGAACAAGCCTTTGACATTGGTATCAAAAGTCGCATCGAATTGCGCTTCACTGGTAGCGCCGAGCGTATTATTTTCGGCGATGCCTGCATTGGCGAATAGCACATCAAGCGATTCGCCTTGTTGTTGCATCATGGTCGCGGTGGCTTGGATGTCTTCCATCTTGGTGAGATCGGCGTGTATTGATACAACGCGCTCGCCAAGCTCCGCCTGCGCTCGTTGTAGTTTGCCAAGATCACGGCCGCTGATATAAACACGCTTCGCACCACGTTCAAGAAAGTTTTTGGCCGCAGCCAACCCTATTCCTGAGCTACCGCCGCTAATAAAAATGTTTTGACCTTGAAATTGTTGCGATGAAGTTACTGTTTGCATGGTGATGTCCTCGTAGTAAATTGTTAGCATGAATTGCTAGGGTGAAGTGATTGTAGAGCCCCGCAATTGCATTAACAATCCGTATAATGCGCATTGACCTAATGAATAGAATTCATCTATGAATGCAGATCTGAACGCGCTGACCGCCTTTGTGAAGGTGGCGCACTATCGTAGTTTTCGGCAAGCGGCTTTGGAGTTGAAAGTCAGCCCTTCGGCCTTGAGTCACAGTTTGAGTAAGCTGGAGCAGAGCTTGGGTGTGCGTCTCTTACACCGCAGCACGCGCAGTGTGAGTTTGAGTGAAGCAGGTGAGGCCTTCATGCGAAACTTGGCGCCAGCTTTGAAAAATATTGAGTCTGCTTTAGAAGAACTCAATCACGTGCGCATCACGCCGATGGGCAAGCTGCGTTTGAATGTGCCACGCGCTGCCGCTCATTTAGTGTTATCGCCTAAGCTAGCCGCATGGCGATCAAGCTATCCTAATATCGAGCTAGACATTGTCACCAATGATGCATTGATCGATATTGTGAAGGCAGGCTTCGATGCAGGCATACGCTTTGGCGAGAGTTTGCAACAGGATGTGATTGCCGTGCCTATAGGACCACCCATAC
This sequence comes from uncultured Burkholderiaceae bacterium, assembly GCA_964465175.1. Classification (GTDB taxonomy): domain Bacteria; phylum Pseudomonadota; class Gammaproteobacteria; order Burkholderiales; family Burkholderiaceae_D; genus Undibacterium. The sequence goes on from CAYXJI010000107.1 coordinate 9,792, forward strand.
AGTTCTCGGCTTGCGCTTCGCCTGCTTATTTGGCCGCACATGGCATACCGCAACATCCCGAAGATTTACTGCAACATCAGTGCTTGCAATATCGTTTTTCGTCTGGACTACACTATGCATGGGAGTTTCAATCAGGTACTCAGAAATTTGAAGTAAAAACCACCGGCGCGATCGCTTCGGATGATTTTTTTAGCTTGATCAGAGCCGCCGTCGATGGTGCCGGTATTTGCTACACTTATCACGGTTACGTCCGTGAACAAATTGCGCGTGGTGAATTGCAGCTGATATTACAAGATTGGGCAATGTCCAGTGAGCGCATGTATTTGTATTACTCGGGTCGATCACAACTGCCGCTGAGCCTGCGCGCGTTTATTGATTTTTATAAGTGAAATAGGCGTTGCCTAGAATGAAAATTCTCGCTTACAACCTTGTATGAAGAAAGCCTGTTTATGTTTGATCTATTGAGCGCCAAGCAAGCGGCGCAATTGTATGCCTGCCTCACTTTGATCGTCGTGCTGTTTCAGTTTGCCTTGGCATTCGGTGCGCCGTGGGGGAGTTTGGCGATGGGAGGTAAATTCCCTGGCAGATACCCGAAAAAAATGCGCATCGCCTGTTTGCCTTTGATCGCTTTATTGACTTCGTGGGCGATCTTGGTGGCGATGCGTGCTGGCCTGATCGCAGCGGAAGTAGGCAGTACTTTAACTATCTTGGTGTGGATCGTGGTAGCACTGAATACGGCCG
>CAYXJI010000108.1:0-10486 GCA_964465175.1 uncultured Burkholderiaceae bacterium
TGTTTAGCGTCATGAGTCGTGAAATTGTGCGTGAACAAATGATGATTAGTATGCTAAGCGCGCTGAGCGCGGAAGCCAAAGTGGCTCGCTTTTTAACTAATCTTGGAGAACGTTTCGGCCAAATGGGGTATTCTGGACGCAGTTTTAACTTACGCATGACACGTCAGGAAATCGGTAGCTACTTAGGATTAACGCTAGAAACGGTGAGCCGCACCTTATCTGCCCTCAACGAACTTGGCTTAATTTCTGTAGAACAACGTGAAATCAAATTGATTGATCCTGTGGCACTCAAAACACTGCGCCGCTTGCCTCCAGCGAAAGCGCGTATTAAAGTAAGTGAAAAGGTCACCGAAAAAGTGAATGCTTTAGTCAACAAGAATTTGCTGCCACAATGGAATACTGAAATGGCGGCTGCACTCAATTAAAGTCGGAAAATTTCTTAATCCACAATCAAGCTGGGGTGAATAATGACTTATAAAACGATCTTAGTGCATGTCGACGAAACACAAAGTTCGCTAAAGCGCACCCAGCTTGCCCATACCATTGCCAGCCAATTCGATGCGCACTTAACCGGCATTGCACTCACCGGCATTTCGCGTTATATCTTTGAGAGTACCGATCTAGGCGTGGGTGATCCTAACATCATGTTGCACTTATCGGCATTACGCGAACGCGCAGAGAAAGCCATAGAACGATTTAAACAAACCAGTCATGAACTAGGCGTATGCACAAGTGAAAACGTCATTGCAAATGACGAAGCGAATGGCGGCTTAGGTTTGCGCGCTCGTTATGCGGATTTAATTATTATCGGTCAAAGTAACCGCAATGAACCCTCACCTTCCGTCATGTCTGATTTTCCCGAATTCATGATTGTGAACTCGGGTCGCCCTGTGCTCATTGTGCCTCACACAACGACAGTAACGAGCATTGCCGAGCGTAGTGTAGTTGCTTGGGATGGTAGTCGAGAGTCAGCCCGCGCGCTGACCGATGCAATCCCCTTATTAAAGCTGAGCAAACTCGTACAGGTCTTAATCATTAATCCGAATCAAGACGAAGCCACACATGGCGATGAGCCCGGCGCAGATATTGCATTATTCTTGGCGCGCCATAATATTAAGGTCGAAATTACAACGCGCTTCAGTTCGCATGATAAAGGCAGCGCCATATTGAGCGCATGCAAAGAACTAGGCGCCGATCTCTTGGTGATGGGAGGCTATGGGCATTCACGCTTCAGAGAAATGATCATGGGCGGCGCGACGAGAACCATTCTCGAGTCTATGGAAATCCCTGTCTTGATGTCGCATTAGTCGCGTTAGTCATATTGGTAGCATCAATGTTTGATTCGCTTGACTACTCGACTTAGGATGCATGTTTTTTGGTTTGCTATGCGGAGATAGGCAAGCTGTAAAATCGCACAGCACCTGCTTTTCTCGATAAAATTGCGACTCCGCTCGCGCCGCCCCCCAACATGAAAAAAACCATCCCTATTGAATTGCAACGTTTCACTTGTCTTAGTACTTGTTTGCTGATTCTGTCTTGCTATTTATGGTCACAATACGCTGTTTTTTCGCACATTAGGATCGCTAGTTCATTAAGCATACACACCGCATTGGAGACGACGACGATTATCATTTTCGCCTCTGTGTTTATTGTCTCTTGGAATGCCTTTGGTGAATTACGAAAACGTAGCAGCCTCATACTCGCCATTGCATTTTTAAGTGCCGCCATGTTTGGGTTCTCACATGCCATTTCATTTCAAGGGATGCCAGGTTTTCCTGATGCCGTGGACATGCATAAGTCACTCAGTTTTTGGCTTTTATCGCGCTACATCATCAGCCTGACCTTACTGGGACTGGTTGTCCAAAGAAATTCCCATCTCAAATACTCATTCGCAGATGTGTATCTATTTAACGATAATACTCACACTCATCGTCAGTATCGTGATTTTCAAACATCCGGACATTTTCCCTGCCACCTATTTACATGAACTAGGGCAGACTACTTTTAAAATTCAAGCTGAGATTATTTTAGTCATCGTCAATATCATGACGGCAGCCCTGCTTTTCCGTCAAATTCTGCGTTCTGATCGACTTGATGTCGATAGTGACTTGATGATCAAACGCACGCTATTATTTTTCGCAAGCATCATGATGGCGATCTCAGAAACTTATTTTTCCTTATATCGTTTTCCAGATGAATTGTTTGTGCTGATTGGTCACTTGTTTCAAGTGTTTGCCGCCTTTGCCATCTATCGCAGCATGGTGGGAATTAATATTCACGCCCCCTACTCTAAACTAATTCAAACCGCCAAAGATTTACAAACGACCGCAGACGAATTGCGCAACCATAAGCACCGCTTGGCAGGTGTCATCGACACCGCGATGGATGGCATATTGACCATCGATCAAGACCATATCATCGTTTTAGTAAATCCTGCGGCGGCGAGTATTTTTGGTTATTCCGTTGAACAATTGATAGGATCAGGCGTTGATATCGTCATTCCTATTCGGCATCGACATGTCCATAGTACGCACGTCAGCCAATTTGGCGAACGTGGTACCACACGACGAAAAATGGGCGGTAGTTTTGATGACTACTATGTGACTGGCTTACATGCCAACGGTCATGAATTCCCTTTAGAAGCATCGATTTCCAGTTTAGTTGAAAACGATAAACGATATTACACCGTCATCTTTCGCGACATCAGCGAACGCAAAATCGCCAAAGAAAAAATGGCGCAATACCACGCTGAATTGAGTCAACTTTCCTCTGCGCTACAAAGTATACGAGAAGAAGAACGTAAGCACATTGCACGAGAATTGCACGACGATCTTGGCCAACTGCTAGCCGCTCTGCGCATGGACCTTTCGCTCTTACAACGAGATCAAAATCTAGCCGACAAATCCCGACTCACACTCAATAGCATGGATCAATTGCTATTAACATCCATCACAACCTTACGCCGAATCGCGACTGATTTACGCCCGCGCGCACTCGATGAAGGTGGACTATTTTTCGCGCTACAAACCTTGCAAAAAGAATTTTCGCAACGACACGGCGTCAACTGCGACTTAATTGCGGATGAAGAACAATTAATACTCGATGACGAACGTAGTACCGCCATTTTTCGTATCGTCCAAGAATCACTAACTAACGTCGCTCGACATGCGAAAGCAAGCCAAGTCATTATTCGCTTTGAGCGAACAGACTCCGCGCTCGCCTTTACCATCCAAGATGATGGAAGAGGTATAGAAGAAGGTGCCATGAACAAAACACGTTCATTTGGCTTAGTCGGCATGCGCGAGCGCATCAAAGCCATGCAGGGCGAATTCAAGGTCAATAGCGAAGTCGGCAAAGGCACGCAAATACAGATTAGTTTGCCGCTTATGCATGATTAATTAACTTGGTTGCAAATTACACTACAAAGCATCGGGCAGGCATAGAATAAATCAGGAAACAAAGCACTGCGTAAAGCTTCGATAGTGAAGATCAATCGAAATACATTATTACTTCCAAGAAATTTTAAGCAAATTTTCTGGATTAGCGCTATGCTAGAACATGTAGCCTCAAGCTTGTTAGGAGTTAAATCATGTCTATTTCTAGTCTCAACATCGGTGCCTCAGGGATGCGAGCGTATCAGAGCGCCTTGGGTAGCAGCGCGCACAATATTGCCAATGCGAGCACAAAAGGTTTTACGCCGCAGACGACGAGTTTCCAAGAGAATACCAATTCGGGGGTGATCGTCAACATCAGCCCAGCCAGTCAGCAACTCGCTAGCCAAGAAGCTAATCAAAGCGGCACTGATCTGGCAACTGAGATCACCAATAGCCTGCAATATAAAACTGGCTTTGATCTTTCCGCAAAGATCGTTAAGACAGCAGATGAAATTTTTGAGACTTTAATCAATATAAGAAAATAGCGATGATCAAAACGTTTTAAGAAAGAAAGAAAGACGTCGCTTAAATCCCATCTAGTAGCGCGGTGTCACACACAAGAAATCTGGCATGCTTTTCATATCAAAATAAAATAAACCCGCCAGTCCAAAAGCAATCAAGATCAATGCAAATAGATTTTGCACCAGCACCATTAAACCATGTGTTTTGATTCGCTTAGAGATACTTTGCGCAAGTAGCAAATGGGGTAAGGCAGCGATACCAAACGCCAGCATTAACACGGCACCCGACCACGCCGCGCCTGAAAGTAAGGCGAATGGTGCTATCGCATACGACAAACCGCAAGGCAAACATCCCCACGTTAGTCCTAAGAAAAAAGGATGTGCGCTACCGCTACGCATCGTCGGCATCAGCTTGCTATAAAGTTGCTGAATCCATCCAATCAACGATGCTGGCAACCAGGCCTGTACACGGACGCCGAGCAGACGAAAGCCAAGAAATAACAAGGCAAAATTGCCAAGGACAAAAAACACTGTCGCAATTGGCAAATCATTCTTCCAACCGAGGCTAGTTGCACCCAACCCACCAAATAGCGCGCCTATCAGCGCATAGGTCATTAAGCGTCCCGCGTGTAATTTAAAATTGTACAGATGCGATGCATGCTTAAGCGGAAGCGCTGCTGACTCCAACTTACTTACCTCGGGATGAATCGCAATGACCCGGGCGGCGCTGGGATAATTCGTTTTTTTTGAAATCCCTGCGACACCTAAGCGTGGCAGACTACTCAACAGATTAGCAATCCCGCCGCACATACCAACACAGTGAAAGCCACCAATCAGGCCTGCGGATAAAGCAGCAACAAGTAGCGGGATCGTGATCATCAAATACTTCGTTCAAATGCCCATAGGGTATACATACTTCGAGGGGCTGGGCAATTGCATGAAATGACTAAATTAATTTAGAATACTTCGCGCCACTTTGGCGCGATAAATACTGATCGAATACCATGCTAAAAGCGCGCACGAACATACGCCCCTTCGCAGCCACGCCGACAACAGCATCGCTAATCTGCATCAAATTTTCATCAACATAAGGCTGCAAGCGAGCCAATTCACCTTGAAAATAATCCGCAAATCGAATTTGATATTTGGCTTCTATGGCAGGTACGTCTAAGCTCGCACTACACATCAGATCCATAATAATCTCTCTGCGCAAGAGATCATCGGTGCTCAAATGAAAACCTTTTTCTACCGGCAAATTACCTTGATCTAAGGCAGCGTAATATCCATCCAAAGTACGCAGATTTTGCACATAGGAGGCACCAATTTTTCCGATCGAAGAAAGTCCGAGTGCAATCAAATCACAATCGGCTCTGGTCGTATAACCTTGAAAATTGCGGTGCAAAGATTTATCCTTGACGGCCAAAGCCAGACTGTCGTCGGGTTTGGCAAAATGATCTAAACCGATATACACGTATCCTTCCGCCAATAGTCGGCGCAGTGACATCAAGAAAATCTGCAAGCGTTGTTCTGCCGAGGGTAGATCAGCTTCGTTAATACGACGCTGCGGTTTAAAACGTGTCGGCAAATGCGCATAATTATACAAAGCGATACGTGCTGGCGAGAGCGCAATTACCTGATCCAAAGTACGAGAGAAACTTTCTAAACTTTGCTTAGGCAAGCCATAAATCAAATCAAAATTAATCGATTGAAATCCGACCGCTCTACTTTGCGTGATGCATTTCTCGACCATGTCATAAGGCTGGATGCGATGCACTGCAATTTGCACTTGCTCATCAAAATCTTGTACGCCCAAACTGGTGCGATTGAATCCAACATCAGCTAACAATTGCAGAGTTTCAGCAGTCACCGTGCGGGGATCAATTTCGATAGAAATCTCTGCATCATCGGCAAAGTCAAAATTATCGCGCAACAGTGCCATCAGGCCGCGCATTTCCTCTTCGCTGAGAAAAGTCGGCGTGCCGCCGCCTAAATGCAATTGCGAAATTGTTTCTCTTACCGTCAAATGCTGTTTCACCAATTGCAGTTCTTTAGCGAGATAAGCAAGATAAATCGCCGACTTACTGCGATCCTTAGTAATGACTTTATTGCAGGCACAGTAGTAACACAAGGAAGCGCAAAATGGGATGTGGATGTACAGCGAAAGCGGCGGCTTATCAGATGCTTGGTTGCGCGCTTGTAGATACTGAACATACGAAGACGCAGTAAACTCAGTGTGAAATCGATCAGCCGTCGGATAAGAGGTATAGCGAGGCCCTAAAGAATCGAAGCGACGAATCAAGTCCTCAGAAATTTCCAAATTGTCTTTTACCGTAGTGTCAAGGGTCACCATTTTTGCCTAAGATATTTTTTTTAAAAGTAATGCAGTTAGCCAGCTCGAGAATGCGCCAAGTACCCAGAAAATCAAAAAACCTATCGTATATGCGCCCAACATATGCACTTGTACGCGCTCATCAAACACGATCAATTCCATGGGATCGACCAGGCTAAAAAAAACACCCGTAGCGACGCAGGCCATCAAAAAAGCAGGCCAGAGTACGACCATCAACATAGACTGCACAGAAGTTTTTTCTTGTTGCAAATTGCTAGGTTTCAAACTGCACTCCTTTACCCGTGATTCGCAGTACGCGATTGCGCACTGAATGGCACAATGATTTTACCGCGCTAACTAACGTGATGGTGACAACTGCAATTTTCTTTGCAGAGGATCAAGCCAATCACCTGTAAGACGCCATTCGTTGGTCTCTAACTTGACATGCAGAATATGGAGTGCGCCAGAATTAATCGCGGACTCGAACTTCGAATCGGATGAAAAATCAGCTTCGTACTTTCCAGCACTGACTTGTTTCAAGGGTAAGCGACGCACCACTTCTTCGACTGAACCGCTAGCAGCACCAGAGCTAGCGAGACTCACTTGCACCAAGTCAGGCAATGCTTGCTTGGCATTAAGTTGCATGAGGATTTTTTTACGCGCCATGTCCAATTGCAAAGCGGCATCTAGCGACATGTCACGCGCTTTCGCATCACGCTGCAAGTTAGTATTAATCATCAGACCTTGGCGATAATAGTCTTTGGCCACCACTTGATCCGCACCTCGAAATGCGATAAAGCCAGTAACCAAACTAGCACAGACAACAAGTAAAGGGCCTCCAACCACGAGTAATAACCACGGCTCCTTATACCAAATATCTTTCTTTAATGGCTGGGTCAAAATTGCTGAATTCATTGTAGCCTCTTTGGTTTTATTCATAATGCGTGAAGTTATGGTGTTTCACTTAGGTACCAGAAAAACCGCTTTCTCTGTCACGCTTACTTTGACATTTTCGCGATCGGAAATGACGAAACGAATTCTATTCGAGCCCATGGGCGCAGCACTCGCCGGAATTCTAACCCGTACGGGGAATGCATAGCTTGTGGCGGCCTTAATGCTTACTTGTGCGTCATTCACGATGATCGCCCCTGGAATTCCTTTAACACCAATATCAAAACTTCGCGGCGACTCTTGCGTATTCATAATTTGCAAGCGGTAGACGTTTTCGATCGCACCAGTTTCTGTGATCTTAGGCATCGCCCTATCCCGCAGCACATCAACCTTCAATGGTACGCGATAAGCCAAGGAGACGGCGGCGGCCAAAATGATCAATCCCAAGGTCGCACCGTACACAAGAGTACGGAAACGGAATACACGTTTCCACATCGCTTCTTGTGTCATTTTTTCTGTCAGCGCATGCTCGGTGGTATAACGGATCAAACCTCGCTCGTAACCCATTTTATCCATCACTTGATCACAGCCATCAATACAAGCGCCACAGGCGATACATTCGTATTGCAAACCGTTTCGAATATCGATACCAGTTGGACAAACTTGCACACAGATATTGCAGTCTACGCACGAGCCCATTCCTTCGGCTTTGTAGTCAACTTTTTTATTCCGAGAGCCACGCGGTTCGCCACGCTCAGTGTCATAGGTGACAATTAAAGTATCTTTATCAAACATCGCACTTTGAAAACGGGCATACGGACACATGTATTTACATATTTGTTCGCGCATAAAACCAGCATTACCATAAGTTGCAAACGCGTAGAATAAGAACCAAAAAGTCTCCCATGGTCCAAGGCGAAATGAAAAAACTTCCGTGGCTAAAGTTTGTATCGGCGTGAAGTAGCCAACAAAAGTAAATCCGGTCCATAAAGCGATGGCTAGCCAGATAAAATGCTTGGTGAATTTACGACGAAATTTATTCAGGGACATAGGCGCCTGATCCAATTTCATACGCGCGCCTCGATCCCCTTCAATCTTCGCTTCCACCCACATAAAAATCTCGGTATACACCGTTTGTGGACAAGCATAACCGCAGAACAAACGCCCTGCGATCGCGGTAAACAAGAAGAGGGATAAAGCGGAAATAACGAGAAGCACCGCAAGATAAATAAAATCTTGCGGCCATAAAACGAGACCGAAAATATAGAATTTTCGATTGACCAAATCAAACAAGACCGCTTGTCTATCATTCCAATTTAGCCAAGCCGCGCCATAAAACAAAATCTGCGTAAAAAATACCAACACCCAACGCCACGATTGAAACCAACCTTTTTGAGAGCGCATATAAATCTTTTTTCGCTCTTCAAATAAAGCCAGTTCAGCTTCATCAATTGCTACTGGAATAATAGGTATTTTTTTCATATCGTACTACTTTGCCTTGTTTTTGCCTGCGCTACATCTTCTACTAACTATACAACTACATTTGCTCGCTCGCCTGCATATTGATCAGCATAGCATCAACCACGATACCGATAAATAAGCAGGCAAGTGTCGTCACTCTACAAAACAAGCCATGCCCACTTTTTACTTATTCTCGACCACAGCATCTGCGCTTGCAACAGCATTTGTCGCACTAGTGCTGGCCGCCTTTGGCGCATCAGCAATTTGTTTGATCGCATTAGCGTCAGCTGCGGAAACTGTCGCACCTGAATTGGACAAGCCCCAGACATAGGCCGCCAATAAGTGAACTTTAGCGTCAGTCAAAATCGCTTTATGTGCTGGCATTTGATTGGCGCGGCCTTTGTTGATGGTCTCCATAATATTATCGATACCACCACCATACAACCACACTTTATCTGTCAGATTCGGCGCACCCAAGGCTTGATTCCCTTTACCATCAGCGCCATGGCAAGCAGCACATACGCCAAACTTACCCTTACCGATAGCCGCCTTGATAGGATCGTGCGCAGCACCCGATAAACTCATGACATAGCTAGCGACGTTCTTGACGTCATCTTCGCCACCTAAAGCCGCGCCCATCGGAGGCATTTGACCATGACGACCTTCCATGATCGTCGCCTTAATGACTTCGGGTGCGCCGCCATATAGCCAATCACTATCCGTCAAATTTGGATAGCCTTTGCCACCTTGTGCATCAGAGCCATGACATTGGGCACAGCTATTTAAGAATAAACGCTGACCAATTTCACGTGCTTGCGGATCGAGTGCTACTTGTTTGATGTCCGTATTCAAATATTTATTAAATAGAGGACCATACTGCGCTTCACCGTCTTTCATTTCTTTCTGATAGGCGCCCTCTTGGGTCCAGCCAAATGTACCCTTATAAGAGCCCATACCTGGATACACAATCAGATAACCAATGCTGTACACGATAGTCAGGTAAAACAACCACATCCACCATTTAGGCAAGGGATTGTTTTGCTCCATCAAAGACTCATCCCAAACGTGACCTGTGGTTTCAGCTGGCAAAGGCTTGCCATCCGTCCCGATTTTCACTTTAACTTTGGATTGAGACCACAGTAAAAGTCCGCATGCAAGAATACTTATACCTGTGAGTACGGCAATCGCGGTACTCCACCATTCGCTAAAAAAATCTGCCATGGCTATTTTCCATTCTCATTATCTTGTGGCAACTGTGCCAATTCTTCAAAACGAGCTTTGTTCTTGGAACTAAAAGCCCAATACAGGATACCAATGAAAGCGATCAAGCTAACCACCGTCATCACACTGCTTAAGATCGTAAAATTCATCGTCAACTCTCCTAAAAAGTTTTAGTGGTCCTAGTTTTTATTCTTAATAGCAGTACCCAAGACCTGCAAGTACGCGATCAATGCTTCCATCTCTGTCTTACCAGTGACTTCTTCCGAGGACTTTGCAATTTCTTCTGCCGTATAGGGCACACCCAAAGTCTGCATTGCGCGCATTCTCGGCGCCATACCTGCGCCGTCAACTGTCGCCTTCAATAACCAAGGATAGGCTGGCATATTCGACTCAGGCACAACGGAGCGTGGATCAGTCAAATGATCTTTGTGCCACGTATCGCTGTAACGACCACCCACCCGCGCCAAGTCAGGCCCGGTACGCTTACTACCCCACTGGAAAGGATGATCATAGACCGACTCACCCGCCACTGAGTAATGACCATAACGTTCAGTTTCTGCACGGAAGGGACGTATCATTTGTGAATGGCAACCGTAGCAACCTTCACGCAAATAAATGTCACGTCCCGCCAATTGCAATGCTGTGTAGGGTTTCATCCCCTGCACTGCCGACGTGGTCGACTTTTGGAA
>CAYXJI010000109.1:0-10449 GCA_964465175.1 uncultured Burkholderiaceae bacterium
AAGCACTGTCTTCGTCGGCACGCCTAGCTGGGACAATTTTGCGTAAGTCCTAAATAAATCCCATTCTTAGCAAAAACGGTAAATCTAGAACAAAATTGCCCTTGTGATACTAACTCGCATAGTGGATACTGCGTTTTCTGCTAGGCAGAGACATCGCTGGCTTTACAGAAATGTTGAGGCTAAGCGCATCAAGTTTGAAACAAATAAAAAATAGTGGAGGTGCGGTGTGAAAGGTGCAGGGGGAACGAATGGCGGCGTAGGTCAATTTTTGCTTGGCGTCGCGATGATGTGTGGCGGCTTTTATCTGTTGTTGAATGCAATATCGGTGAACGCGAACTTTGGTATGCATTCCTATCTGTACCAGACCTCCTTATTTGGTAGTGCGTTTGGTGTCACTAGCGGCATGATTATGATTCCGATGATTTTTGGCATAGGCATCATTTTTTTTAATGCAAAAAATTTGCTCGGTTGGTTATTGGCACTCGGTTCCTTAGCTGCCATGATATTTGGCGTGATTGCGTCTATACAGTTTCAATTGCGTCCCATGAGTGCTTTTGATTTGATCGTGATTTTGGTATTGGCGGTCGGCGGTTTGGGTTTGTTTTTGCGCTCTTTGAAGGGCAGTGACGAAGCGAAAGCGCCTGTGCAAACTGTGGACAAGTGATTGGTGCTACTTCAGCGTTAAAATTTTTAGGAGGGATGCGTGTGAAAGGTTTTATGAAATTTTTGGCGGCTGCCAAATTAGTGGAGTTGTCAGACGAAGAGCGGCAACATTTGGAAGCGACTGCCATCAGTGAAGAGAGTCATAGCGCTGCGCAATCGACTGACCCCGTTTATCAGGCCGATGCGTATGCTGCGCCGCCCGTCCCTAGTGCAGCTAGCGCTGTGAGTTATGCGCAAGCGGATGTGGCTGAAGGGAAGTCGTTTGAGGAGATTTTTGCCAGTGCGCAAATTGCGGAATCCGTGTATCCCGCCGAGCGTCTATTGCGTTTGTTAGATGGTTTGCGTGCGATGGATGCAGCCACGAGAATCGCGGCGGTACGAGCAATGGATGCGGCGGATGACAATTGGACGATTGCCGATTCTGTGGCCGATGCGCAACGCAAGATAACTGCGCTAGCGTCTTACCAACAAGCGCTAGAAGCACAACTCGCAGGCCAACAAGAAAGCGTGGTGGCAGAAATTGCGGATATGAAAATCGCCGAAGAACGCGCCATCAGTGCGATTCGCCAGCAGATCGCCGAATTAGAAGCTTTGCTGGAGCGTGAAATCGGCAAGACTGCCGAGACCATCGCGCAACTAGAAGCAGGACGGCAAGCCGCACAACAAACCTGTGAGCGGGATGTCAAACGTCTGCAAGTCGAGATCGAACGCTTGCGTGAGATTCCGCAGCAATTCGTAAGTCAAACACTTTAAATCAGTACAAAATTTTTTCATATTGAAGGATAAAACATGGCGACTCTTAGCCCTCTCGCAAAAGGCCTTATTGCGGTAATTATTGTTGGTGCAGCTGGTTCGGCGGCGTGGAATTTGTTTCTTAAAGAAAAATGGGAACAAAGGTCAGACCAGCCTACCAGTGCCAGCAGCCAAGTAAGCAAGGCGAGCGCGCCCAATCAGACGGCGAGCGGCGCGAATAAATCTAAAGCAACGAGTGGCAGTGGCCCGCTCGGTGGCGCGGAAAATCCTTTGAAGGTGAGTATCGTGAGTTTTCACGGTTATGCACCTGCTTTGGTCGCGAACGGCAATAGTTTGACCACGCAGCCCAACTCGATTTACGCCGCAAAATCGACCAATGTGCAATTCGTGATCCAAGATGATATCCCGACTCTCGCAACGATTTTTGAATCGGGCGCAGCGCAGTGCGCATGGCGAACTTCCGATTTTTGGGCGCAAGAGCAGCCTAATTTGCGTAATGCAGGTTTAGATGGCCGCGCGGTGATGATCGTCGATAACACCCAAGGTGCCGACGCGGTGATTGCCAAAGATCCGTCTATCCGCACAGTGGAAGATCTGGCAGGACGCTCGATTGCCGTATTGCAGTTCACGCCCTCCCATGGGATGTTGATCGATGCGATTGAAAATTCTTCCATGACGGCACGCAAAAAAGAGAGCGTCAAATTTGTCTTTATCAATGCGGAAGAGGGCACTGCCGGGGTACGCGCAGCCTTAGAATCGGGCAATGTGGATGCTGCCGCTTTGTGGGATCCTGATCTGGCTTTGGCGCTACGTAATGTCAAAGGTGGTCACGTGGTTTATTCCACTAAGACTGCGACCAATTTGATTTTTGACGTGATGGTTTGTGATAGCCGTGTGTTAGCTAAAGAAGCGAATTTACCCGTCATTCAAGGCTTCGTCGATGGTTGGATGGAAGGCGTGAACAAAGCACGTGCCAATCCTGATAATGCGGTCGATGCCTTGGTCAACACCGAAGAATTTTTCAAATTACTGGCCAAGCAAGAAGGTAAGCCCTTCATTAAAAATTTGTTTAATAACTTGGTCTGGACAGGCTTAGAAGACAATGCGCGTATTTTAGGTTTGGCGGGCGGCACGAATCACTATGATCGCGTGTACCGTCGCTTCGATGGCATCTATCGCGCTGCGGGTGCCTTGGCAAATCCAAAATCGCCAGTGATTAGTCCGCAAGATAGTTTTGATTATCGCTTCATTAAAAACCTTTTGTCGAAAAACGCCAGCGTCGAAGTAGCCGCAGCTAAACCGCAATATCAGTTTAATGAAACCGCACAAAAAGCCGCAACACAACAAGTGGCCGCGATTACCAAACCAGTAACGGTGGGCTTTACTACGGGCAGTGCTGAGTTGACCAAACGTGCGCAAAAAACGATCGATACCGAGATGGTGCCCTTCATTGAAAATAATGGTGGCGCGTATTTTGAAGTGAGTGGGAATAGTGATGCGGTCGGTGCACGCGATACCAATTTGCGTCTGTCGCAAGCACGCGCTTCAGCCGTGGTTAAATATTTGCAAGATCAATGGGAGTTTCCCAATGCGCGCTTTAAAATTGTCGGCAATGGACCGGATAAGCCGCTGTGTAATGAAAGTAATCCAGCTGCAGAATCTTTGTCTATCGAAGAATGCCGTGCACTGAATCGCACCACACGCATCGCGGTGTTTTCTCGCTAGGATGAAGTTGGGAGATAAAATTGTAGGGCGGGTGAAATCCGCGCCGCCAGGCCATCAAGCACCTGAGCAGCGCGGGTTGCAAGCGTCCTACGAGCTTGCATTTTAAGCTTCGGGGAAAAGCGCTTTAGGCACAAATCCCCAGTTTCACAATAGCAGTGCAGCACACATTAATAGCATTCTCTAGCATCACCATAATCAAAACCCATTCGCAACAAAGATCAAGGACTATCAAGCCATGTCAAATTTTTGGAATCCATATGCCGCCGTCTCCACGCCGCTGCGGCGGCAATTGGGGATCGCTGCGGTCGCTTTTGTTTTGATCATGTGGACCCTGATCACCGCCACAGGCATGGTCAGTCCGACTCGTTTGCCCTCACCTTGGGCGGTAGCGCAGGCGATGGCTTATTTGGCGTGGCATGAGGGGAATAGCATGTTGTTCAATGCGACTTTATGGTCGGGCGGTCGGGTGTTGGCGGCGGGCTTGTTGGTGATCGTGGTTGGTATTCCTATCGGCGTCATGATGGGTGCCGCACCGCGTTTGAATGCCTTATTGTCGCCTTTGATTGATCCTTTCCGTTCCGCGCCTGTGGTGGCGCTGTTGCCGATTTTGGTGATGTGGTTGGGGATCGGTGAGGTCATGAAAATCGCCTTCTTATTTATCGGTGCCGTGGTGTATTTGATTCCTATGGTGCGTGATGCGATACAAGCGGTTCCGCAAAGTTATTTTATTAGTGCCAGAGATTTAGGTGCGACGCCTTGGGAATGCATACAAAAAGCAGTATTGCCGATGGCGATGCCGCGTATCGCCGATGCGGTGGTGGTCAGTATCTCGGTGATGTGGACTTATATCACCGTGGCAGAATACGTGAATGCGCGCGAAGGTTTAGGACAACTGATACAAAATGCGCGACGCTTTAGCGCGATGGATCAAGTCTTCGCTGGCATCATCGTCATTATCGCGCTGGCTCTGGTGACCTACCAAGGCATGCGCTTGTTAAAGAAAAAACTGTATCCTTGGGAGACCGCATTGTGAGTAATTTGGATAGCCAAGTGGACGAAAAAATTAGCCCATCAAAACCAGCGATGGAGAGTAATTTAAAGGTGGCAAGTGAAGTGACGAATGAAGTGAAGAATGAAGTGAAGAACGATGCCAGCATCAGTCTGACACTGCAAGATATTATTCAAGAATATGCCAATCCTGGCAGCAAGCCTACCCGTGTGGTGGATGGTGTGAGTCTGGCGTTCGATCAGCCGACCATCAATATGCTACTCGGCCCATCGGGTTGCGGTAAGAGTACGCTGTTGCACATGATGGGTGGCGTGCGTCCCTTTGGCGTGCAAACGCCGACCTCGGGCATTATTAAAATTAATGGTGTGGCCTGTGAAGGCGCGCATGATGATGCGGTGATGGTATTTCAGCGTTACGCTAATCGGCCGGATTTGAGCGTGTATGACAACGTGGCCTTTCCTTTTCGCTTAGATTTATGGAAAAAGAAAATCTCCGAAGCCGAGTGGAAAAAACGCGTCGATGACATGTTGATTGCCGTCGGCTTGAGTGACAAAAAACATCTGTCGCCATCGCAATTATCGGGTGGACAAAATCAGCGTGTCGCCCTTGCCAGAGCACTGGTATTGCGGCCGCGCATTCTCTTGATGGATGAACCATTTGGTGCACTCGATGCGCAGACGCGGGAAGAAATGCAAAAGCTTTTGCTGGAGCTGCATCGCAGTCATCCTTGCCTGATCGTATTTGTCACGCATGATGTGACCGAGGCTTTGGTATTGGGTGATAGAGTGATCGTGCTCTCGACCCAGCCAGCCAAAGTCGCTGCGGATTTTGAGATCAAAGAAAAACGTCCTCGTTCTTTAGCGTGGCAGCGCTCCAGTGAGGCAGTGGCTATGCAAGAAAAAGTGCTGGCCGAATTACATAAATTGAGTGCGGGGCGCGGTGCTGTGCGGGTTACGATTTAACTAGTTCTCGATCACAATGCTGCAGATAGCAACCAAGCGCTGGTCGTCGTTAACTTAACAAGGCTGAAGTCAAGATTGTGCAAAAAAAAGAAATCTCCTACGTCAAAGAAATGCTGCTCAGTCCGGGGAATGTGTACGCCATGCTCGCGACCGCCGCTACTAGCGTATTGCTGTCGATTCCCTATGGATTTAAAGCAGCCTTAGTGCCGCTGATACTCTTCACTGCGGTGGATGCGATTGCGGCGATGTTCATCCCTTTTTCAGAGAATTTTCGCGCCAAGATCAATAAACAATATCGCGATGCCGAACGGGAGTCTTCGCGCCAACGTCTGTTAGAGGAAATTGGTCGACGTCAAGGCAATAGCGCCGCCTATTTTGGCTCTTTTGATTCCTATCACCGCATGCTGCAACACGTCAGCGCTTTGTATAAGATCGCCTTCGATACGCAGACGCGCTTGGCCTTGCCCGATGTAGAAAAACTCGACGATGCCACGCTCGATTATTTGAGTATGTGGCTAGCCCTCATGGTGATAGAAGAAAGAACCAATGCGATCAGTCTCGATGAAATCGAAATGCGTTTGCAAAATGTCGATGCCGATTTGGCCAATCTCAAACCCGGTGCGGATCACCTGCAATTGCAAAAAGCACGCAACGAATATCTGTCCTTGATCACGCGCCATCGCCGCATGCTTAGTCGCAAGACCGCGATAGAGGCTGCGCTATTAGCCATGCCAGATCAGATGGATGAGATTTTTCAAACCATCATGAGCGCGCCGTCTTCCAGTGATATGGATTCGGCACTGGCGGACTCTATTGCTAAACTGGGCTTAGAAGAAGATTTAGAAGCCGAGCTAGAAGGCGCTCTGCGCGATAGCATGCCCGCGATTTCTCAGCAGATGAGTAGCCGATATGAGCAGCGTCAGAGTTCAGTTGGAAACCCGCAAAGGCAAGCGATAAACAAAAAACAGGGGCAAAGCCATTCACCATAATGTCAGCATCATTCATTGCTTTGAGGCCCTTAATCTACATCCGTTTTTCAGAGGAAAAATATGCACCATCACATCATTACCATAGAAGATTTACAGCATCTCGCCGATTTTAACGCGGCGCAACAACGCGTGAACAAGGCTTTGAGCCATGCTGGCAAAGAGGGCGCAGTTGGCTTAGTGCGCTACTTTGCGCGCTACACCAGTTGGAATGGTTTTTTTGGCTCTGGTGTAGCCTCACTGGCGGGCAAAATAGGGCGTTCGCGCGCCTTGTTTGTCGATCCTGATGTGCAGGAAAAATTATTGAGTGATCGCAGTGTATTTGTGGCGAGCTTTTTCTTCGATGCGGCGCGTGATGAGTTTGATGACAGAGATACCGCCCATCGCGATACCCATCGGTGCTTGGCGCAAGCCAATTTAGGCGGCTTGCTGCGTTATGCGCGCGAGCATAGTGATGCCGGCGCATTGCCGTTGAAAACTGTAAACGCCCAATTGGCCGAACCCGCATGGCTCAATAAGCTCAATCTCAAAGTCGCGCAAGGCTACGGCAATGGCAGTGAAGACGACCGCGATGCGATTATGCGCGGCATTGGCTATCACTTAGGATCAGAGATTTTGGCCGATCGCGAATTTTCGATCACCGATGAATACATGCGCACCGAACAAAAAGAAATCACGCGCTTTCTGAAAAAAGCCAAGTATGAAATCGCAGGACAAAAACACGCTTGCTACCAGTGGTTGCAGATACACAGTGGACATGGCGGCGGCGCCGAAGCCGATCATTTTGCTTGGGCGACCAAAGGTGCGGAACTCGCGTTTCAATACAGCCCACGCAAGCATCACGCCGCCATGCGCGCCAGCTTGGATTTAGGATTTAAAGAATTCGCACTACATCACAAAACTTTTTTTGATGCGGTCGTACGTTGACTTTTTTTGTTTCGCTTTTACTTATTAATCACTTACCCCATTTTTGAGGATCATCATGTCTGACATCAATTTCATTAGCCGCTTATCCAATCTCTGGTCTGGTTTTGTGTCCTTGTGGATTACCGACGTAGAAAAACGCCACCCAGAGATCGCCTATCAAAACTCTATCGACGCGATGATTAGCAAGTACGGCAAACTCAAATCCGCAACCGCGGCAATCATTCGCCGTCGCCAAGATGTGGAGTCGCGCTTGCAAGCAGAACAGGCCGATTTGGCTGCGATCACCGCCGATCTAGAAGGCGCGATTGCGACCAATCAAGATGACTTAGCGGTGGTCTTGATTCAAAAGAAGAACGCACTCGACGCCAGCGTCGCGGCATTGCAAGTCGATATGCAAACGGCGCAAACCGATGCCGATGACGCTAAGGATTCTTTGCTACAGGTCAAAGGCGAGATCGACAAATTGAAGGCAGAAAAAGATCGCATGCTTGCGCAAATGCACAGCGCCCAAGCACGCGTTGCGATTCAAAATCAATTAGAAGGTCTATCGGTTGATGCTGAAGTGCGCGCCTTATCCAATGTGCGTGAACACATCAAAAATACCGTGGCCGAAGCCAATTTAGGACAAGAATTGCGCAGCTCCGATCTCGACGTGCGCTTAGCCAAATTACGCCAAAGTAGCGGCGCAGTGACGGCCAAAGCACAATTAGATGAAATGAAAAAAGCACGCGCCGCACAAGCTGCTGGTGTGGCTGCTGGTGGTAAGACGATGTAGGGCGATGTAAAGCGCTGTCAAGCATTAGCACAAAAATTCCAGTCAATCGTCATTAATGAGTCGCCTTTGGATTTGAAATGAATAACATGAACCAGCCCAATGTGAAGAGTGATCGTAAGCGAGATTTGCCCGTGTGGGCGGAGCAAATGCGGCAAAAATATCTCGCCGGTGAGGCCTCGGTCTTTGTGTTGTACGGCAATGTCTTCGACCGCTATCTGGTTAATGGCGTGGCTTATGCCATGACGGATTTTTTGGCCGATGTGCTATTGAAAGAAAACAAAAACCGCATCATGGAAGTGAGCCTAGGGCGCGGTGTTCGTCTCTTGCAAGATAGCGCCACCAGCATCAGCGAGAAAGAAGCGCTCTACAGCTATCTGGCAGACAAAGGCATGCCCGGCATTTTTGATGCCATCGAAAAACGCATGTTGGATCATCCCTCCAACGCGGTGATCTTTCCCTATGCGGGTACGATTTTTCCTAATGGTGACCCGCAATTTATGTCCGTCGAAGACAGAATCGCTTTCACCACTTTGCATCGCTGGTCTCTAGATGACGCATTGGCACAAAAAGACAATGTCATCATTTTGATCAGCGAATCCTTGACCGAAATTAATCCGGCCATCATGTCCAATCCCAAAGTGGCGGCCATCGAAGTGCCGATGCCAGTGGAGTCGGTACGCGAGACAGCGGTGCGCCATTACGCACCCAAGATGGAAGAGCAGCAAGTGCAATTGTTAGCCAAGCAAACCGGCGGTCTGCGGGTGATACAACTGAGCAGTATCGTCGCCGTCGAGGGTGCGCAAGGAATGCAAGAGGAGCAGCGCCTAGCCTTCATTCGCGAACTATTGGCGGGGCAAGACAATGCCGAAGCCAGAGCAATCAAGTTAGCCTCGATTACCGCAGGCATGACACCCGATGAAATCGCGCAATTGATTGACCCAGCAAAAAATGTGAGCGTTAATGCTGACCCCTACGCCGAGATGTTAGAAGTCGTGCGCAAGCGCAAGCGCGAGTTGATCGAAAAAGAATGTGCAGGATTGATCGAATTTATTGAGCCCAAACATGATTTAAGTGCAGTCGGTGGCAACGAACACATTAAGACCGAGCTACTCGAAATCGCCAAGGCGATTAAGTCGGGCGACCGCACCAGATCGCCTATGGGTTTGTTGGCGGTAGGGGCGATGGGCGCGGGTAAAACCTTTGTGATTAAGGCTTTTTTGAAAGAAGCCGGTCTCTCCGGTGTGAGCCTTAAAAATTTCCGTTCAAAATGGGTAGGCTCGACCGAAGCAAATCTAGAACGCGTCTTAACAGCGGTCAAAGCCATGGGCCCGATTGCCGTGGTGATTGATGAAGGCGACCGCAGTTTTGGTAAGCAAGGTGACGACGCCGACGGCGGCACCAGCTCGCGTGTGATTGCGCGGCTCAAAGAGTTTATGTCAGACACCGAGAATCGCGGCAAGGTGCTGTTTATCTTGATGACCAACCGCCCCGATAAACTCGATACCGACATCAAACGTCCTGGTCGTCTGGATAGAAAAATTCCTTTCTTTTATGCCGATACAGCGGGCGAGCGCGCCGCCATCGTGCGCGCGATTCTTCAACGCTATGAAGTCCAATGCGCGATTGATTGGACGCAGACCGATGCCCTGTTTGAACGCATGCAAGGCTATTCCAATGCCGATCTAGAAGCAGTCGCCTTACTCGCACTCGAATTCTCACAACGTCATGTCGACCAAGGCGCAGCAGAAATCACAGCTGCTATTTTGCAACAAGCGTTTGATGATTTTATGCCACCGCAAGAGACCCAAATGATCGCCTTTATGGAAATGCTAGCGGTATTCGAAACCTCACGCCGCTCGATGTTACCAGCACGATTTAAAGCCATGTCGCCACAAGAAGTACAGCAACAACTACAAATTTTACGCATGGGGATTTAGCATTTTGCTGCCCCGATAAGCGTGTTCATTCATTTTTTTTTGAGTCGATAAAGGAGAAACACATGTTCCCATTTTTGGTACCACAAAGCATCTCAGACAAGGCCGTCATCGCCGCCACAAAAACCATGCTCAAAGTCGCCCACACCGACGGCCTGCATCCAGCCGAGGCCGCATTGATAGAGGCTTTTTATCGCGGCGCAATGAGCGACACCGAAGCCACCGCACAACCAAGTTTCGCCAGCCTCTCCGCAGCGCTGACAGAATTCAAAGTTGACGCCAGCGACTTTAGCAACGACCAAGAACGCGAAATGGTATTAGCACTCAGCGTCATGACCGGTTTTGCCGATGGCGATTTCAGCGCAGCAGAACAACAAATCGTGCAAGCCATCGCAAGCAGCTTACAGATTACCGATGGGCGCTACAGCGAAATTCTGGAAGGCGTAAAAGACCACATGCTGGCACAACTTTCGCATCTGCCAGATGCTGCGTCGGTTGCTGTTGTGGCGAAGGAATTGGGTTGAGATGCTTGGTTTTAGATAGCTTGATTTTTTTGTGTGGCCATTGGTTTTAGTTAGCGCGACTGTGGAAATTCGGAAGGTTTTTTTATCAGCTTATTCCTAAGAAACGCTTGGGCTTGCTGAATACGGTTGAGTGCTAAATGCTCAATGGGGTTGAAGAGGCTAGTACAAAATGTCTGTTCCTTGTCGTTTGG